>CALXJN010000058.1 GCA_944388635.1 uncultured Clostridia bacterium | reverse complement strand
CGTCAGATTTTTTCTATACAACAAGGTTAATTTTCCTTGGGCTGTGCGTATTTGCGAAGCAAAACGCACATGTGGACGTCGGAAGCTTTGCTTCCGCTAACGTCCAATTTTCTTATATATTTGCATTAATTCTTTTTCTCTATATATTTCCCTTCTTTATATACAAATAAATCTCCTTCTTTTGCATTTTCGTATAGTTCTTTGGGAAAGTCTATTTCTTCAAATCCTTCTATTGTTTTTCCATTTTTATTATCTAAATCGTATAGCCATACTCTTTCTGAATATTTTTCGCCTAATTTGTATGTATGTCCTTCTACTCTTTTATTTTCTAAATAGTTTTGTTGTTCATCTATTTTTTCTTTTATCATAGCATTTACTTTTTCTGCTATTTCTTTACTTGCATCGATATCTAGTTCTATATTATTATCTTTTTTTCTTAATACACTCCCAAGAGTACTTCCCTTTGGCAATTCTTCTAATTTTTTTGTTATTACTTCATGAGTACAATTAGTTAAATTGTATAAATTGTCATTTACATTATAAATATATAGTAATTCTCCTTTATTTTTTGTCAGTTCTGAATATTCTTTTAATATTTTTCCTCTTTCTAATAGCATTTCGTCTCTGTATTTAGCAATTATTTTTGTATTATCAATTGTTAAATCTTTTGAATGTAGATTATCACATTCTATATTATAATTGTTTGTGTTTTTTTCTAAATATTTTGATAATTCTTCCATAAATTTTTGTATAAATTCTTTCTCCTTTAAACTATTAATTAAACTATTGGTTAAATCTAAATTCAAATAATCACTCCTTTTCTTATATTTCTATTTCTGGAAATTTACTATTGATATATAGTATTAAGAATTAAATTAGAGTGATTATATATTATTTCACATAAATTTACAATAGTTTTTTATAAATTTATCAATTTTATTTTTCATGGCTTTCTCCTGTTTTATAATCTATTTCTACTCCTGGCTGAACATTATAACAGTACACATTAAATTTTATGCCTTTTCCGTTATCTTCTACTGACAGTGCTTCTAATTGCACTCCACTTGCTAAAAGATTCTCTTCTTTAAAAATAGGTGTTACTCTATATAAAACATGGTTATTAGGGTTATTATCAATATATTCTGCTATTTGGTTTTCGAAAGGTAGCATTCCTTCTATATTTAAATATTGTGTTCCTGTAATTAAATTTTGTTCGTTTGCGTTTTCTGCGGATAATTGATATCCAATTAAATGACATCTGTTATAAAGATATTTTCCGTCATATTCTTTTTGTTTCCAGCCGCTTGGTATAACTGAGCCGATGCTTTCTCTTTCCTCTCCTTCTTGTGGCATTATCTCTTTACAAATATTGGCAAATGCAACTCCACATCTTCCTAAATAGTCTAATGGATTATATTTTTCAAAAGGCTCTATGCTATAATCTTCTTCTGCAAAGTCTGGTATATTATTGTTTATTTCAATATATGGTTTATCTGTATATTCTGGAATTGTAGATAAATCAAAATTTACTTTTTCTTCTTGAATTTCGTTTTGGATATTATTTTGTATTACTACATCTTGGTTTATATATCCAAAAATAATTATTCCTATTAATACTATTGTTGATGTAATTAATTGCAATATTTTTTTGTTTTTTCTTTTTCTTGCCATTATTCTCTCCCTTACGAAACTATCTGCCTCCCATTCCGGCCTCCGGCCACCTCCGCCGTCCGCCTCCTCCAGAGAAGCCTCCTCCGCCTCCAAATCCGCTTGAATAGCTACTAGAGGCTGCTGCTTGCCTTGCTGCCCTTTCTCTTATTCCGGCATTATATGCTCTTTGCATACTAGCTGTTAATACTCTTTCAAAGCTATATCTATTCATCATGTAAATCATCATATAGTTGCTACTTGCCATATATTCTTCATCCGAAATTTCTGGATATTTTATTTTTAATTGTTTAAGTACTTTATCTGCAACTCCAAATGCTGTTGCAAAAACTAAATATTTATCCCATAAAATAAGTGCTGGTACTTCTCTTTCATCAAGGAGTGAAAAGTTTTCCATAAATCTTGTTAGTGCTTTCCATTTTTCTTGTTCATTTATTCCTTTTTGTGTGAGTTTTCTTGTTTTCTTTTGTAATCTACCACACAATATTCCACAAATTAACATTGGAATTGCTGCAATTAAAGTTACTCCAAATACACCAAAGCACATACAGCAGAAACCACCTATATAATATCCTGATTTCTTCTTTTTCCAATTTTCTGACTCTTGCATTATTTTTTCATCATAGTTTTGTTTTTCTTTTTGACTGTTCTTAGCTGTTTTTTCTAATCCTTCTATAATTTTTAAAAAAGTTGCATCATGCTTTTTTGCATATTTTTCTATATCTTTCATAGATATGCTTTCTCTATTTTCTCTTTTCTTATCTTTATTTGCATAACTTCTTACTTTTATAAGCAATTCATATATTGCATCTTCGTCTTCTTTTAGATTTTCTTTTCCGAAATCTCTATTTATTGTTATTCTCATTTCATCTTCTTCTGCTTTGTCGATTGTTATTGCCTTTTTTAATGCTAGATTTAACATTGTTGCTGATAATATTTTTGATAAATTTTTCTTGAAGTCTCTTTCTTTATCAAAATAATATAGAAAACCTGCTTCTGCTGGCGTTGCTGTTTCATCTGGTATATCTCTAAAATATTCCATTGTTTCTTCTGGCTTTGGTTTTTCTATTCTTACTAGTAAAGTTGCATATTTTATAACTTTTATTACAAAAAATATAAATATTCCAGCTATTATTACTAATAATGCAATTGATATAATTTTTACCATTTTTTCTTCAATTTCTTGTTCTCTTTTTAATCTATCTCTTTCTTTATTTGCTTCATCCGCCCATGTTGTTTCTTCTTCTATAATATGTTCTAATTCATTCCTATTTACTATATTATTCTTCTCTGTGAATATGTTGTCAGTAGTTACAATTCTTGCTTCTACCATTGTCTCTTCACTTAAATAGTCTACTTCAAAAGATACTGTCTCATTATCTATTATTTGTATTTCTCCGTTTAATGGTCCATGTGCCCATACTCTTAAATTTTCTTTATTTGATACTGGACTTGGTAATTTTATTGTTCCTGCTACATGGTCTGCTGGTATTGCGTTTGTGTTTCCTATGAATTGCCAATAAAATTCTGAGCAGTCTTCATATTTCTTAACTGCATCTGTTACTGTATAGCTTATTTCATATACTCTATTTGCTGAAGTTTCTACAGATACTCCCCATGCAATTTCAAATGTGTCTTCGTCTGTTTTTAATCCATAATAACTTCCTTTTTCTAAGTGATAGGCATATGTATCAGTTTTCTTAAATTCGTTTTCTTCTCCGTTTTTTAATATTTCTTTTACTTTTACATTTGTAATATTTCCAAATTTTGTTGCATTTAATTCAAATGTTTTAAACATCGTATTTGTATCATATATGTATACATCCCAAGTTTCTGTAATATCTGCTGTTCCGTCTTTATTTAGTTTTACATCATAAGTTAGATTATCTAAATCTTGATAACCTGCATATGATGTTGTATTAAATAAAAATATGCACGCTATAAGTGAAATTACAGTTATTAATAAATAAATTATTTTCTTTTTCATAGATTTCCCCCTTTGTATTAATATTTTATTTCATTTTTTGTAATAAAGCAATATAAATTTTAAAATTGCATTTTTGGTATATACTAAAAGGAATATGAGATATTGAATTTTGTCATTACCCTTACTGGGCAAAACTTCTAAATAAGTTTATATGAAGTTTTGCCCATTCGCCGTCGCTTTCAGCTCCGTTATTCGCTGCGCGGGTAATTAAAATTAAATATCTCATATTCCTTTTTATTTAAAATTAATTCATTTGCAATTTAAAAATTTTTTAATCTTCCTCTCCTTTTAATTTTTCTGTCCTATCCGCCGTAATAAGTGCATCTATCATTTCGTCTAAATCTCCATTTAAGAAATTTTCCATTTGATATATGTTAAGACTAATTCTATGGTCTGTTATTCTTCCTTGTGGATAATTATATGTTCTAATTTTTTCGCTTCTATCTCCTGAGCCTACTTGGCTTTTTCTTTCACTTGCAAGTTTTTCGTCTTGTTTTTGTTTTTCTATTTCATATAGTCTTGATTTTAAAAGCCTCGTTGCATATTCTCTATTTTGTACTTGTGATCTTTCTGTTTGACATTCTGCAACTATTCCTGTTGGTTCATGGATTAATCTTACTGCTGATGATGTCTTGTTTACATGTTGTCCTCCTGCTCCTGATGCTCTATATACTTCCATTTTTATATCTGCTGGATTTATCTCTATTTCTACGTCTTCTACAACAGGTAATATTGCAACTGTTGCAGCTGATGTGTGTATTCTTCCACTACTTTCTGTTTCAGGAACTCTTTGTACTCTATGTGCTCCACTTTCAAACTTAAGTCTACTGTATACTCCTTTTCCTGTTATCATAAATGTTATTTCTTTATATCCACCAAGTTCTGTTTCATTTTCATTTAATATTTCTATTTTCCAATGTTTTTTCTCTGCATACATTGAATACATTCTAAATAATGTTCCTGCAAATAGTGCAGCCTCTTCTCCTCCGGCTCCTGCTCTTATTTCACATATTATATTTTTATCATCGTCTGGATCTTTTGGTATTAATAATATTTTTAATTCTTCCTCGATTTTTGGTAATTTTTCTTTTGCTTCTTCGATTTCTGCTTCTGCAAGTTCTTTTAATTCTGGATCTTTTAATAATTCTTGATTATCTTCAATTGTGCTTTTAGTTTTTTTATATTCTTTATATTTTTCAACTATTGGTGTAAGTTCAGCATGTTCTTTCATAAGTTTTTGCCAAGAAGATGTTTTTGCAATTTCTTCTGGATCACTTATTTTTGTTGTTAATTCGTCATATCTTTTTTCTACGTCTTCTAATCTTTGAAACATAAATATTTTTCTTCCCTTTCAATAAAAAATCATTGTTATTATACCTTATTTTTACGTAAAAGTCAAACTATAGCACGATTTTATTATATTCTATATTCATGTCTTTTAAAATTTCATCTTCTCTTTTTGTACAAGTAAAAATTAAAATTTGTCTTTGATTATATTCTTTATTTAAAAATTCTAAGACTTTTTTTAGTCTTTCATTATCGAAATATGCAAATGTTTCGTCTAATATTATTGGCATATTTTCTTTTGTTAGTTCATTTATACTAGATATTCTAAGTGATAGATATAGCTGATCTATTGTACCTACACTTAGTAAATCTGCTTGAACATAATTGCCATTTTCTGTTTCTACAATTAGACCATCTTCTTCATTTACCTTAACTGTTTTATATTTTCCGCTTGAAATATTTTGTATTGCTTTTGATAAGTTGCTTGAAAATCTAGGTGTTATATTTTCTTTCATTTTTAAATATGCTTTTTCTAGTGCTTCTTTTGCAATATTTATTGAATCATTATAAGTCACTAACTCTTCAAGCATTTCCTCTGCATTTTCTAGTTTTTCTTCTATTTGTGTTTTATTCTCTAGTTTTTCTATAATGTCTTTTCTTTGCATTTCTAGTCTCGTAAGTTCTAACTTTAAGTCGTTTATATATTTTTGTTCATTTAAGATATTCTCACTGTTTATTTCTTTTGTAAAATAATTTTCTATGTTTTGTATATCTTGAAATTTATTTTTTATTTGTTCTTTTTCTAGATTTGTTTTTATATTTAGTTCATTTTGCTTTTCGTTAATTATTTTTTCTTTTTCTTTTATTTCATTTTCTAATACTTCGATTTTATTTTGTATATTGTTTCTTTCTCTTTTTTCTTCTTCTTTTATTTTTCTGTATTTTTTATTTTCGTTTGAATTTATTAAAAATATAACTATAATACTTATTACATCAATAATTCCTCCTATATAAGAAATTATTTTTTGATTTATTAAAAATAATAATATAGTAATTATTGTTAACAATAACGGTATTATGTATAATGTCTTTAAGTTTTTCTTTGATATTTTATCGGTTTTAACACTATCTAAATTTTTCTCTTCTTCTTTTCTTTTATTTTCTATCTCTTCTTTTGATTTTATATTTATATTAATTTTTTCTTCTTCTATTTTTCTTTCTGCTTGTATTTGTCCTAGATTTTGTAATAGTTCTAGTTCTTTTTCTCCCATTTTTATTTCTTTTTCTAGTTTGTCTTTTTTATTATCCAATTCATATTGCATTGGTAATATGTTTTCTAATTCTTTTTTGCTTATATTTAATGTTTCTATTTTTTGTTTTGTTTGATATAGTGGTTTTGTTGGACTTTTTTCTGTTCCTATCTCATCTGTTTGTTTTTTATTTAGTTTTGTCATTATTTTTTTATAAGAAACGTCGTCTTCTCCTGTAAGCATTATATTTGATGCTTTTTGTATTAATGTGTTTTGCTTTTTTTCATCTAGTTTGACTTCTTGTTGCATTACTACCATTGCCATGTTAAATAATTCTTCATCTACTTTAGTTTGTTCGAAAAAGAATTTATTACCATATGTCTTATCTATGGTATAATTTTTCGATACGTCATTTCCTAATGAATCTAATATTTGGGGATTTTTTTTATTAACATTTCTCTATACTTCATATTCCTCATCATTATCTAATTTGTACTTTATTTTTCCTGAAAATTCTCCCTCTTCCCATGGTGTATATTTTTCATGGTCTGATATTCTTTTTCCATTTTTATTTTTGCTTACTCCATAAAACATACTTGTTATGAATTTAAGTAATGTTGTTTTTCCGCTTTCGTTTTCTCCATATATAATATTTATTCCATTTTTTAATTCAATAGTTCTATTTTTTAGTTTTCCAAAATTGTTTATTTGTATGTCTTTTATTAACATATGTATCTCCTTTTTATTTATTTTCAAATGCAAGTAACCCAATTTCTATTGCCTTATATATTTTTTCTTTATTTTCTGGTTCTTTCTCAGCTCTTTCAAGTAAATCTTTTACAAAAAAACCTTTTAAATTATTTTGTTTTGCAATACTTAACAAATCTACCTCTAGTTTGGTTTCATCTTTTATTTTTATTATATTATTGTAATTTATGTTTTTTAGTATCTCATTTGGATTAACTTCTATTTTTCTATTTCCTACTAATGTTATTTTGAAATATCCATTTTCTTCATATTCTTCCGCATTTATTTTTTCAATTAATTCTTCTTGTGATGATATGTCACTTATGTCGATTTCCTTCTCTATAAATTCTTTTTCGTCTACTGGTATAAATTCTAATTTTAGATTTTTAGTGCTTTCTTCAATTTCACCTAATATCATTCCGTGGCTACCTAATTCGTCAAATCCAAGGGAGATAAGTGAGCCTGGGTATACTATTTTTTGGTTTTCTTCTTCATTATATGATATTTTATGGATATGCCCTAGAGCTATATAATCAAATCCTAAGTTTGTAAGTTTTGTTTTTGATATTGGATTATACAATGTTTCTCCTTTTTTGTCTCCGTCTAGTGTACCATGTGTGAGTAATATATTTATTTTATCTTTATCTTCTATTTCTATATCTTCTGATTTTTTCATATAAAAATCTTCAAAACCATATCCATATATACATATATTATTTTCTTCTATTTTTTCTGGTTTTTCTTTAAATATTTTTACATTTTTTGCCCAATTAAATTTTGCATAATATGAGTTATTTATATATGGATCGTGATTTCCTGGTACAATATATATTTTTGTATTCGGTATGGTTTCAAATAATTTATTTATGTATTCTATTGTGGATTTTTTTACATATTCTTGTTCATATAAATCTCCACATATAAATAAATATGGTATGGCATTTTCCTTTACATACTCTATTACTTTTCTAAATGCATTTCTCTGTTCTAATCTTCTCATTTCTGATAGATTTCTTCCTTCTAGTCTTGTAAATGGTATATCAAAATGTACATCTGCTATGTGTATGAATTTCATATTTTCTCCTTTACATTGTTTTTTTATTGTGTTATAATTATTTATAGGAAAGAGAAAACCACAAATGTGGTTTGCCTCGTTGGATATGAAAAAACACATCAGCAACGGTCAAATTACAGATGTGTTTTTTTATTGGTTATTTTCGCTTGCTAATAATTACAACTAACGCTGTAATTAAGGCAAACGTAATGATAGTTGTTGCTATTAATGCATAATATAATAAGTAAACTGTTATAATTAGTGCTTGTATTTCTATCATACGCCTCACCTCCTATTATGTAGGAGGCAAACCACATCTGCTTTATCCTCTTTTCCTATGCATATAACTATATAATATATTTTTTTAAAATACAAGCGAACAGAACAAATTTTTATATAAAAAATTTGCAATTCTAGATGAGTCCCAAACGGCAGCCTCTTGAAAAAAACTCGAAATTTCTCTGAACATGGTCACTAAATGTTCCACTTACCGGTGTATAATCTACATATTGTCCAATTAAAGTATCTTCTACTATTTTTTCAGATTTATTACCTTTTTGGTCTGTTACAATTACTTTAAAATAAAAATATGCATCTGGATTTTCTAAATTATACTCATACGAACATTTTTCATTTGCTGTAGTAATTGTATTTAGATTTGTAAAGCCTTCTGTGTTATTTGTTGTACTTACAATTCACAAATGTAAAATATATTCTATTGTTCCTAAAAATTATATTCATAATAAAATTAGAAATATAAATGCACTAATACCTACAAAGTTATTTTTTCTAAATATCTTTTTAATAAATTTTCTATGATATATCTTAAATCAGATTTTACATCTAAGTATGATATTTCGTATTGTAATATTTTTAATTTTATGTTATATTTTACATTGGAGATATTTATTATGATAGATTTACATACACATACTACATATTCTGATGGTACAGATACTTTAATTGATTTATTAAAAAATGCTGAAAAAGCTAAACTTGAATTTTTATCTATAACGGATCATGTTACTTG
>CALXJN010000057.1 GCA_944388635.1 uncultured Clostridia bacterium | reverse complement strand
ATACTTACAAATAATAATCAGGTGAAAAATATAAATGAAGATAAAGAAACAAAATAATCGCACACTAATTTGTGCGATTATTTGCTTCTTTTTTTCTTTTCTTTAGGAATAATAATTTTCTCATTTTCATTTTCACGAATTTTAGGCTTACTAGCAGGAATATGACTTGAAACAGAGGAAATATCTAAATCCTTTCCATTACCAGAAACAACTTTAATATTTTGCTTACCTTCTCCCATAAAGAAACCTCCATAAAAATATCAAGTATAAATATATAAAAAGAATATCATAATATAAATAAAAATTCAAGCAAAAATTTTTTAAAAAAATTAGCACTCTCCTCTTGACATTGCTAAAAAATAGATATATAATATAGACAATTAAAAAGTACTTTTTAAATAATATTGTTAATATGTGCTTACTTTAGATTCTTTGTGGCATGAAAATAAATTCCTATACCAGAAAGAAGGTGTCAACACATAAAATATAAGGAGGAATGAATTATGATGATGATACCAAGAAAAAGAGATTTAGACATCTTTGATAGTATTTTCGATGAACCATTTTTTGAAGGAAGAAAAGGAAGACACAATGAATTAATGAAAACAGACGTAAAAGAAAAGGACGGCAACTATATCCTAGAAATAGATATACCAGGATATAATAAAGAAGACATAAAAATCGAACTAAACAATGGATACATTACAGTAACAGCAAAACAAAATAAAAATGTAGATGAAGAAGATAAAGACGGATATATTTATAAAGAAAGATTTGTTGGAGAATGCTCAAGAAGTTATTATGCAGGAGAAAACCTAAAAGAAGAAGACATTAAAGCTTCATTCAAAAATGGAACATTAACATTAGTATTTCCAAAAGATCAACCAAAAGAAGTTGAAGCTAAAAAATATATTGAAATCGAATAATTACTATATACAAGATGATTAAAGAGGTGCTCTAAAACAAAAAGAGCGCCTCTTTACTTTTTAGTTAAAATATGGTAAAATATTGCAAAACTAAAACTTTGGGAGGAAGATTGATGACAGATATAATTGGAGAACTAAAAGAAAGAGGATATATAGAACAACTAACACACGAAGAAGAGATAAGACAATTATTTCAAAAAGAAAGTGTTAGATTTTACGTTGGGATAGATCCAACAGCAGACAGCATGCATATAGGACATTTTGTTGCACTAATGGTTGCAGCTAGATTACAAAGAGCAGGACATAAACCAATAATATTAATGGGTGGTGGAACAGCTACAATAGGTGATCCGTCAGGAAGAACAGATATGAGAAAAATGCTTACAAGAGAAGAACTAGACCACAATGTAGCATGCATAAGAAAACAAGCAGAAAGATTTGTGTCATTTGAAGGAGAAAATGCAGCAATTATAGTAAATAATGCAGATTGGCTATTAGACTTAAATTATATAGATTTTATGAAAAAGATAGGTACACTATTTTCAGTAAATAAAATGCTTGCAGCAGAATGCTATAAAACAAGATTAGAAACAGGACTTACCTTTTTTGAAATGGGATATATGTTACTACAAAGCTATGACTTTTTATATTTGCATGATAAATATAATTGTAAAATGCAAATAGGAGGAAATGACCAATGGTCTAATATAATCGGAGGAGTTGAACTGATTAGAAAAGTAGGCTCAGATGATTCATATGGATTAACATTTAAACTTCTTACAACAGCAGAAGGTAAGAAAATGGGGAAAACAGCAAAAGGAGCTCTTTGGCTAAACCCAGATAAAACATCACCTTATGAATTTTATCAATATTGGAGAAATATAGGAGATACAGAGGTAGAAAAAGTTTTAAAACTTTTGACATTTTTACCAGATGAGGAAGTAAATAAACTCGCTTCTTTAGAAGGAGAAAAAATAAATGAAGCAAAAAAAGTTGCAGCATTTGAGATAACAAAATTAATACATGGAGAAGAAGAAGCAAAAAAAGCAGAAGAAACAACAAAAGCATTATTTGAAGGAAGCGGAAATCTAGAAAATATGCCTACAACTAAAATAGAAAGCACAGATATTTCTTTAGTAGATGCAATAGTACTTACTCAAATTGCTCCTTCAAAAGGACAAGCAAGAAAATTAATAGAACAAGGTGGAATTACCTTAAATGATGAAAAGATTAATGACACAAATTATAAATTATCAGATAAAGACTTTAAACAAGGTAGTGCAATAATAAGAAAAGGTAAAAAAACATATCATAAATTAGAAATATAAATTTTTTTAGTAAAATAATTGCAATTACAAAATAAATATGTTAAAATAAAAATGTATGTAATGAGATTAACATTAAAATAAAAATGTTTTTGTCTTAAGAAAGGAATGATAAAGACTAAATGGAAATTATTAAAAGTATATTAATGGTAATATATGTTATAGTAGCGGTTGCACTTATAATATTATCATTAGTTCAGTCCAAAGAAAGTTCTGGAGTTACATCTACAGTAACAGGTTCAAGTACCAATAACTTCTATAACCAAAATAAAGGTAGAACAAAAGAAGGCAGAATGAAAAAATGGACAATAATATTAGGAGTGACTTTTGCAGTCCTTGCAGTAGTACTTTCAATATTCTATATATAATATAAGTTACAAAAAGTAAGCTTTTATGATAACCATAAAGCTTATTTTTTTATTGTATAGGAAAATAAGCTTTATGAACTTTTTATATAATAGTTCTAAGTTAGATTATGCTGTAAAATAATAGTAAAAGAATAAATAAAAAACAAAATGAATAATATTATGTAGTAAAAAACACTTGCAAAGTATAAAACTTTGATATACAATAGAACCGAATGAAAAAACAATTTGCGGATACACTAAAGTAAAAGCAAGAAAAAGGAGGAAATTTTATGTCAGTAAAAATTGGAATTAACGGATTTGGAAGAATAGGAAAACTAGCATTCCAAGCAGCATTAGGAAAAGAAGAGGTGGAAATAGTCGCAATTAATGATCCATTTATTGCAGCAGATTATATGGCATATATGCTAAAATATGATACAATACATGGAAGATTTAAAGGCGAAGTAAAAGGAGAAGAAGGAAAATTAATAATAAATGGAAAAGAAATAAAAGTATATAATGAAATGGAGCCTAAAAATATTCCTTGGGGAGCAGACGGAGTAGATTATGTATTAGAATGTTCAGGAGTATTTACAACACTTGAAAAAGCACAAGCACATATAGATGCAGGAGCAAAAAAGGTAATAATAAGTGCACCTTCAAAAGATGCTCCAATGTTTGTAATGGGTGTAAATAATGATACTTATGATCCATCAATGAACATTATTTCAAATGCATCTTGCACAACAAACTGTTTAGCACCACTTGCCAAAGTTATAAATGATAACTTCGGAATAAAAGACGGATTAATGACAACAGTACACTCAATAACAGCAACACAAAAAACAGTAGACGGTGCATCTAAGAAAGACTGGAGAGGAGGAAGAGCAGCATCATACAATATTATTCCTTCATCAACAGGAGCTGCAAAAGCAGTTGGAAAGGTAATCCCAACATTAAATGGAAAACTTACAGGTATGTCATTTAGAGTACCAACAGTAGACGTATCAGTAGTAGACTTAACATGTAATCTAGAAAAACCAGCAACATATGAAGAAATATGTGCAGCAGTTAAGAAAGCTACAGAAAATGAAATGAAAGGTATTATGGAATACGTAGATGATTTAGTAGTATCTTCAGATTTCATAAGCGATGAACATACATCAATATTTGACGCAAAAGCAGGAATAGCTTTAACAGATACTTTTGTTAAACTAGTTGCATGGTATGATAATGAATGGGGTTATTCTAATAAGCTAGTAGATTTAGCTATATATATTTCTAAAAAATAATATTTAAGGAGAAATCAGAAATTGTGCCCCTAAAAGGACTCAATTTCTGATTATTTTATAAAAAGGAGATAATGCGATGAGTAAAAAAACAATAAAAGACATAGATGTAACAGGAAAAAAGGTATTAGTAAGATGTGATTTTAATGTCCCACAAGATGAAAATGGAAATATTACAGATACAAGAAGAATAGTCGGAGCAATACCAACAATAAAATATTTAATTGAGCATAATGCAAAGGTAATACTTTGTTCACATTTAGGAAGACCAAAAGGAGAAGTAAAAAAAGAATTTTCACTTGAACCAGTTCAAAAAGAATTATCAAAAGAACTTGGTATAGAAGTAAAACTTGCTAATGACATAGTTGGAGAAAGTGCAAAAACACTTACCCAAAATATGAAAGAAGGAGAAATAGTTTTACTTGAAAATGTAAGATTTGATAAAAGAGAAGAAGAAAATGATAGAGAATTTTCAAAAGAGCTTGCATCACTTGCAGATATATATGTAAATGATGCTTTTGGTACTGCACATAGAGCACATAGTTCAACAGCAGGTGTTGCAGAATTTTTACCAGCAGTATCTGGATTTTTAATAGAAAAAGAAATAAAATTTTTAGGAGAAGCTTTAAACAATCCAAAAAGACCATTTGTATCTATAATTGGAGGAAAAAAAGTCTCAGATAAGATAAGTGTAATAAATAATTTACTTGATAAAGTTGATACACTATTAATCGGTGGAGGAATGGCGTATACATTTTTTAAAGCAATGGGATTAAATATAGGTACATCTTTATGTGAAGATGATAAATTAGATTTTGCAAAAGAACTTATGACAAAAGCAAAAGAAAAAGGAGTAAAACTATTATTGCCAGTAGATGTAGTAGTTGCAAAAGAATTTGCAAGCGATGCGGAAAGCAAAGTTGTAAAAATAGACCAAATAGAAGACGGCTGGGAAGGAATGGACATTGGACCAGAAACAATAAAAATGTTTGAAGAAGTATTAAAAGAAGCCAAAACTATAATGTGGAATGGACCACTTGGTGTATTTGAGTTTGATAAATTTGCAAAAGGAACAAATGAAATAGCAAAAATGATAGGAAACTCAGAGGCAATTTCAGTAATTGGTGGCGGAGATTCAGCAGCCGCAATTGAAAAAGCAGGAATGGCAGATAAAATGACACATATATCTACAGGTGGAGGAGCTTCTCTTGAATTCTTAGAAGGAAAGAAGTTACCAGGCATTGAATGCTTGCTTGAAAAATAATTAATGAAAGGAAAAAGTTTTATGAGAAAAAAAGTAATTGCAGGAAATTGGAAAATGAACATGCTTCCAAATGAAGCAATGGACTTCATACAAAAACTAACTCCATTAGTAAAAGAAACAGAAAATGAAGTAATAATATGTGCACCATACACAGATTTATTCTATACTATTTTAAATGCGCAAGATACAAATATAAAAATTGGAGCACAAAATATGCACTTTGCTGAAAAAGGTGCATATACAGGAGAAATATCTGGAAAAATGCTAAAATCGATAGGAGTAGAATATGTAATAATAGGTCACTCAGAAAGAAGACAATATTTTGCAGAAACAGATGAAACAGTTAATAAAAAAATAAAAGCTGCATTTGAAAATAATTTAAAACCAATAGTGTGCGTTGGAGAAACTTTAGAAGAGAGAGAAAAAGGAATTGCATTTGATATTATAACTAAACAAACAAGACTTGCATTAGAAGGACTATCAAAAGAAAATGTAAAAAATACAATAATTGCATATGAACCAATATGGGCAATTGGAACTGGAAAAACAGCAACAAGTGAAGATGCAAACGAAAGCATAAAAAAAATAAGAGAAGAAATTTCAAAAATATATGGAAAAGATATAGCAGAATGTGTTATAATACTATACGGCGGTAGTGTAAAGAGTTCAAATGCAAAAGAATTATTTAATAAATCAGATATAGACGGAGGACTCGTTGGCGGTGCTAGCCTAGATGCAGAAGAATTTGCAAAGATAGTTAATTTTTAAGATTAGAAAGAAGGAAAACACATGAAAGATAAATTAACAATGCTAATGATTTTAGACGGCTTTGGAATAAATGAAGAAGAAAAAGGCAATGCAGTGAAACTTGCAAACACTCCAAATCTTGATAAATTATTTGCAACATGTCCAACAACAAAAATATTTACAAGCGGATTAAGTGTAGGACTTCCAGAAGGACAAATGGGAAATTCAGAAGTAGGACACACAAATATTGGGGCAGGAAGAATAGTATATCAAGAACTAACAAGAATTACAAAAACAATTGAAGACGGTGACTTTTTCAGCATAAAAGAGTTTTCAGAAGCAATAGAAAATTGTAAAAAATATGGCTCTAAATTACACATAATGGGGCTTCTATCAGACGGAGGAGTGCATAGCCATATACGCCATTTATACGGATTATTAGAACTTGCAAAAAGAAAAGGATTTGAAGATGTATATGTACATTGCTTTATGGACGGAAGAGATACACCACCAGCATCAGGAGAAATGTATATAACAAAATTAAAAGAAAAAATGAAAGAAAAGCAAATAGGAAAAATTGCAACAATATGTGGAAGATATTATGCAATGGATAGAGATAAAAGGTGGGAAAGAATTAAACTTGCCTATGATGCAATGGTTAATGGAATTGGACAAAAAGCAACAGATGAAGCCATTGCTATTGAAAAATCATATCAACAAGAAGTATTTGATGAATTTGTAGAACCAATAGTAATGTGCAAACCAAACGGTGAACCAGTTGCAACAATAGGGGAACATGATTCTGTAATATTCTTTAATTTTAGACCAGATAGAGCAAGACAAATAACAAGAAGTCTAGTAGATGAAAATTTTGACGGATTCGAAACAAAAAAATTAAATTTATTTTTTGTTTGCTTCACACAATATGATGAAACAATGCCAAATGTTCATATTGCATTTAAACCAACAAAACTAAAAAATACTTTTGGAGAATATATCAGTAAAAATGGTTTAAAACAATTAAGAATTGCAGAAACAGAAAAATATGCACATGTAACATTCTTCTTTAACGGTGGAGAAGAAAAAGTATTTGAAGGAGAAGATAGAATTTTGGTTCCTTCACCAAAAGTTGCAACATATGATTTGAAACCAGAAATGAGTGCATATGAAGTAACTGAAAAATTAATTGCTGCAATTAAAGAAGATAAATATGATAATATTATCTTAAATTTTGCAAACCCAGATATGGTAGGACACACTGGAAGCTTAGAAGCAGCAATAAAAGCAATAGAAGCAATAGATGAGTGTGTAGGAAAAATTATAGAAATTGCAAAAGAAAAGAAAGCAGTAATATTAATTACGGCAGACCATGGAAATGCAGAACAAATGATAGACTATAAAACAGGAGAACCACATACAGCACATACAACAAACCCTGTACCGTTAATATTGTTTGGAATGGATAATGTAAAATTAAAAACAGGTAAACTTGCAGACTTAGCACCAACAATGTTAGATATAATGGGACTTGAAAAACCAGAAGAAATGACAGGAGAAAGTTTATTAGTAAGATAAGTAGAAATAAAAGTAGGAGTTTTTATGATTTGTCCAAAATCTTTAAAAGAGGCACATGAAAAGCTACAACAAAAGATATTTGCGATGATACCAGAAAAGTGGGATAGACTTTACTTATATGCGACAGTGATAGATCATTTTGATAATTTACAAACAGGAGAAATGTTTTTCTTTTACTATCCCAAAGGGGTATTAAAGAAAAGACCAATAAATGTATATGAAGTGCCGACAAAATTTAATATAGATGAAAAAGAATATTATAAAATGGCAGATGAGTTATACAAGTCAATAAAAGATTTAAGAAAAGAATGTATGGAAAATCATGAAAAGCCATGGACAAACATGACTATATCTATTGAAAAACTAGTATATAAAGTTGAATATGGTTATGAAGAATTAGGAGTATCTGA
>CALXJN010000056.1 GCA_944388635.1 uncultured Clostridia bacterium | reverse complement strand
TTTTTATAACAATTTGCGGCTGTGAGATTTTCAAGTTTAGAAATTATTAATTTTTCACATGAGGGATGTTCACGTAGATTTACGAAGTAAATCTTACAAAGTGAAAGAGGCTCATGTGGAAAATTTAAAATTTCTACGCAGAAAGTCGCAACTTAGCAAATAGTTATAAAAAATTAATTATTCTTTGCAATACATTTGAACATATTTCACGTTACTTTAATTTTAACTTAAGCCACGTTACATGTCAAGTGTAAAATCCACCAAAATATGAAAAACATACTAAATAAAATCTTAATAATAAATTAATTGAAAATGATATAATTTTTTGGTATACTAATAGCTAGAAAAGAGGGATAAGCTTTGAAAAAAATATATATCGTACTAACATATACAGGAACACTAATAGCAAAAATAGTTAAGTTTTACACCAAAAAAACATACAGCCATGTATCAATAGCATTAGATGAAAACTTAGAAGATATGTACTCGTTTGGAAGATTAAGACCATATAATGCATTTGTCGCAGGTTTCGTTCATGAAAGACTAAATTCCGGAACATATAAAAGGTTTAAAAAGACCAAGGCACTAATATTTTGGATAGAAGTAACAGATGAGGAGTATAAAAAAATAGAAGACACAATAGGGTATATGAAATTACATAGAACTAAATATAAATTTAATCTTATAGGGCTATTTTTAGTAAGCTTGCACAAAAAGAGAGTAAAAAAATATACATTTTATTGTGCAGAATTTGTAAGATATGTTCTCCAAAATGCAGGAATAGGACAAAATTTGCCAGAAATTATAAAACCAGAAGACTTTAAAATGCTAGGAACATCTAATATTGAATATGAAGGACTTCTTAGAAGTTATAATCAAAATAAAATAATGCTTGAAAAATCTTAAAAAACCATATATAATAATTATACAAAAATAACAAAAAGGAGTGACAAGTTATGAATATAAAAATAACTGGAAAAGAATTAAAAGCAACAGAAGCCATAAAGGATTATGTTGAAAAAAAATTAGAAAGAATACAAAAATATTTTGATGAAGATTTTGATGTAAATGTTACAATAAAAACAGAAGGAGCATATCAAATTGCAGAAATGCATGTTATCACAAAAGCAAGTACATATAGAGCTGTAACAGAACATAAAGACCTTTATGCTTCAATAGATAAGAACATAGATATATTAGAAGGACAAATTAGAAAAACTAAAACAAAGAGAGAAAGACTTAACAAAGAAGATTCAATAAGAGTTAAAGAACTTAATTTTGCAGAAGAAGAAAAACCAATAGAAGATGAAATATTAAAAACTATTTATTATGACATTAAGCCAATAGCACCAGAAGATGCAAAATTAAAATTAGAAGATATGCCAAGAAATAATTTCTTAACATTTATAAATGTAGATACAGGAAAGGTTAACGTAATTTTTAGATTAAAAGATGGAAAGAATTATGGTTTAGTTGAACCAGAAGCCTAAAAATTCATAAAATAAACGTCGTATTACGTCGTTAATTCAAATACAAAAAATGCTCAATGTGCATAAGCACACCTCCGCTTTTTTGATTTGAATTGCCTAGTACTACTCGTTTCTTTTATGAATTTGCAATATAAAATAAACATCGTATTACGTTGCTAATTCAAATACAAAAATACTTTAATGTACATAAAGTACACTTCCGTTTTTTGATTTGAATTGCCTAGTACTACTCGTTTCTTTTATGAATTTACAATATAAAATAAACGTCGCGTTGCGGCGTTTATTTTGAAATATATCAAGGAGAGAGAATGAAAGAACAAACATATATATTAGAAAATTGCAATTCTTTTGAACCAGTACATATTTTTGAATGTGGACAATGCTTTAGGTGGAATAAGGAAGAAAATGGAAGTTACAGTGGAGTTTTTAAAAATAATGTATTAAATGTAAAAAAAGAAGATAATAAAATAATTTTTAAAGGAATATGTGAAGGCGATATAGAAGAGGTTTGCAGAGATTATTTTGATTTAGATAGAGATTATGAAGAGATAAAACTTAAGCTTTCTAAGATAGATAATTATTTGAAAGAAAGTATAAAATATGGAAGTGGAATAAGAATATTAAATCAAGATTTATGGGAGACAATCATTTCTTTCATAATTTCTGCCAATAATAATATCCCAAGAATAAAGGGAATAATAGATAGAATTTCTAAAAAATATGGAAATAAAATAGAATATAGTGGAAGAGAATATTATACATTTCCTGATATGGAATCTCTTGGAAAGGCAAGTGTAGAGGATTTAAGAGCACTGGGGCTAGGTTTTAGAGATAAAAGAATATATGAAACAACAAAAATGTTTTTAGAAAAGAAAATTACTTTAGAAGAACTTGAAAGTGAAATTGATACAGAAGCATTAAAAGAAAAGCTTTTGACTCTTTCAGGAGTTGGAGAAAAGGTTGCAGATTGCATAATGTTATTTTCACTTAAAAAATTCAATGTATTCCCAATTGATGTTTGGGTAAGAAGAGTAATGAACGACTTATATATAAAGGAAGAAGACGAGAATAAGGTATCAAAAAAACTTATACAAAATTTAGCAAAAGAGAAATATAAAGACTTAGCTGGACTTGCACAGCAATATTTATTTTATTGGAAAAGAGAAGCATAAGAAAATTGGACGTTAGCGGAAGCAAAGCTTCCGACGTCCACATGTGCGTTTTGCTTCGCAAATACGCACAGCCCAAGGAAAATTAACCTTGTTGTATAGGAAAAATCTGGCGATTTTTCCTATACAATAAAAAGTTAAACTAAAAATCCGGTCGTTTGGGACTCATCTAGAATGACCGAAAATTTTAAAAATAAAATTTTATAAAATTATTAAATTATTTTCGGTCATTCTAGATGAGTCCCAAACGACCGGATTACTTTAGAATAGAGGTAATAAATTATGGCATTTGTTGTTGCAATAGACGGACCTGCAGGAACAGGAAAAGGAACAATAACTAAAATAATA
>CALXJN010000055.1 GCA_944388635.1 uncultured Clostridia bacterium | reverse complement strand
AGGAAAAATCGTCAGATTTTTTCTATACAACAAGGTTAATTTTCCTTGGGCTGTGCGTATTTGCGAAGCAAAACGCACATGTGGACGTCGGAAGCTTTGCTTCCGCTAACGTCCAATTTTCTTATTTTACGAATTTATTATACTACACTTTTATATAATTTTGTAAGAAAATCTTAAATTTATCTAGATATAATTAAAATTTTGTTATAAAATAATAAATAAGATTTTAGATAGAGGTGAATTGAATGATAAATCAAAAAGAAAATCCAGATTTTCTAAATTCATTTTTGCAATATTCAACAGTAATATTAAATAAGTCAAAAAATTCAATAAAAGAATATAACTATGACCTTTCTAACTTTTTTAAGTTTATGTCAAATCACTTAGGTTATTCTTCAAGTGAAAATATTAAAGAAATAGATATACATGAATTAGATTTAGAATTTTTAAAAAAGATTACATTAAATGATATAAACTCATATCTTTTTTACTTAAGAGATTCGCTAAACAGTAAGCCAACAACTGTTTCAAGAAAGTTATCTACAATAAGGATATTTTTTGCCTATATGACAGAAGAAAAATTTATCGATATAAATCCTGCTCAAAACTTAAAGAATCCAAAACTTGGTAAAAGACTTCCTAAATATTTAACCTTAGAAGAAAGCCAAAAACTCTTACATGTTACAGCTGATGAAGACAATAGAAATAATAAAAGAGATTATGCGATTATTACTCTATTTCTAAACTGTGGTATGCGTTTAGCTGAACTCGTAGGTATTAATATTAAAGATATAAAATTTGATGAATGCCAAATGTCAGTTACTGGTAAAGGAAATAAGGAACGTACTATATATCTTAATAAAGCTTGTATGACAGCAATAAATAACTACCTAAGTGTTAGACCAAAAGATAAGATAAAGTCTGGTGATGAAGATGCTTTGTTTTTAAGTGAAAGGCTTGAGCGAATAAGCCGTAGAACTGTACAGCATGTTGTAAATAAAGAATTACAAAGAGCTGGTCTTGATACTACCAAATATTCTGTACATAAACTAAGACATACAGCAGCAACTCTTATGTATCAATATGGAAATGTAGATATTCGTGCTCTTCAAGAACTTTTAGGCCATGAAAGTATATCAACTACAGAAATCTATACTCATGTTTCAAATAATCAAGTTAGAAATGCAGTAGAAAGCAATCCTTTAGCAAATGAAATGGAATAAAACTTTGAAAGAGGTATTTAAAATTAAACACCTCTTTCATTTTTAATATGTAGGTATTTCTAATACTTGATTTATTTTTAAATTAGCTGATTTTAAATTATTAGTCTTCTTTATATCATAAACAATATCTCTTATATCTTTTCCTTGATAATAACTATTTCCCTCTTGTTCTGATTTTGCTATAGTCCACAAAGTATCTCCACTTGTAACTGAAATAGTTTTATACTCTACTTCTTGATGTGAATATGTTCTACTAAAAATGAACAGGTTTATACAAAATATAATCCCTATTATTAAAAGTATTGCTCTTAAAAATTTCTTCCAATTTTTTATCATCATTTTACATCCTCTCCTTTTGTGCAAACATTGATTTGCTTTTGTAAAGCTATTATACACAAACAAAAGTTTATTGTCAATACTTTTTACTAAAATTTTTCAAAAAAATGTTTGTAGAACTATTTTTCTATAATAATATTGGCTGTATCTGTTCAAACCTAAGAGAATGTTCAATTGATTTAATCATATATTTAGGAGAAAATGCCAAAGAGGTTGGCTTTGTTATTGGATTATCTTGAGTAAAAGGTATAAAAAAAATATTTTTTCTATTTAGTAATTTCCCTATATTTTCTGCATTAGTACTTAATCCATCTTTAGTAACAATTCCAAGTAAAATTGGTTTGTTATTTCTTAAATTATACTGAGCACTAGCTAATACGGATGTATCATAAATTGATGAAGCAAGTTTTGCGATAGTATTTCCGAGAACAAGGAGCGATAATCATAATATCATTTTCTAATTTTTGGATTTCCTCTCTACTTTCTAACACTTTTTTATTTGTAATATATTCAATTTTACTTATATAATCTTTTGTGTCATTAAATTTACTATCAATATCATATTTCTCTTTAGCTATTATAGGAAACACTTCTCCTCCTTCTGAAACTATTTTCTTCATCTCATTGATTGTTGCCTTAAATGCATAAAAAGGGCTTGTTAATCCAAATACAATTTTTTTATTCTTTAGCTTCAAAAGAATATCCTCCTTAAATCATATTAATACATTTTATGTATTTATGTAAATTTTGCAACTCATATTTTGAAATAAATTATATGAAATATCTATATAATTATTTACATAAAACTATAAAACGTGATATAATATTTAGTATAATTTTAAGGAAGGAATGAAATAAAATAATGAAGGATAATGAAAAAATATTAATACTTGACTTTTATGGACAATATAATCAATTAATTGCAAGACGTGTTAGAGAATGTAACGTTTACTCAGAAATAGTACCTTTTGATACAAGCATAGAAAAAATAAAAGAAATTTCTCCAAAAGGAATTATCTTTACAGGAGGTCCGTCAAGTGTATATGAAAAAGACGCTCCAATGGTAGATAAAGAAATATTTGAGTTAGGTATACCAATTCTTGGTATCTGCTATGGTATGCAACTTATAAGCTATTCTCTAGGAGGAAATGTACAAAAAGCAGAAAAAAGAGAATATGGAACAACTTTAGTCAATTTTGACAATACTTCTCCCCTTTTCAAGGAATTTGATAACCAAAATGAATGCTTGATGAGTCATACTGATTTCGTGGAAAAACTTCCAGAAGGATTTGTAAAAATTGCAGATACATCTCATTGCCCAATAGCTGGAATGGCAAATGACGCTAAAAAAATATACGGCATACAATTCCACCCTGAAGTTAACCACACAAAAAATGGCACAAAAATTATAAGTAATTTCTTAGATATTTGTGGTTGTCAAAGAAATTGGAATATGTCTTCATTTGTTGAAGATTCAGTAAAAAGATTAAGAGAAAAAATTGGAGATAAAAAAGCTCTTTGTGCCCTATCTGGCGGAGTTGATTCATCTGTTGCAGCAGTTCTTTTGAACAAAGCTATAGGCAAAAATTTAACATGCATCTTTGTTGACCATGGATTACTTAGAAAAAATGAAGGCGACGAAGTTGAAAAAGTATTTAGAGAGCAATATGATATAAATCTTATAAGAGTTAATGCTAAAGATAGATTCCTATCTAAACTTGCTGGTGTTACAGAGCCTGAAAAAAAGAGAAAAATTATCGGCGAGGAATTTATAAGAGTATTTGAGGAAGAAGCTAAAAAGATAGGAAAAGTAGAATTTCTAGTACAAGGAACTATATATCCAGATGTTATAGAAAGCGGTGGCTCAGGAAAAGGACAAACAATAAAAAGTCATCATAATGTAGGTGGTCTACCTGACTATGTAGATTTTGAAGAGATTATAGAACCTTTAAGAGATTTATTTAAAGATGAAGTTAGAAAAACAGGGCTAGAACTTGGCATTCCTGAAAATTTAGTATATAGACAACCATTCCCTGGTCCTGGCCTTGCAATCAGAATAATTGGAGATATAACTGATGAAAAACTAGAAATATTAAAAGATGCTGATTACATATTTAGAGAAGAAATTGCAAAAGCAGGTCTAGATAGAACATTAAATCAATATTTTGCCGTTTTAACAAACTTAAAGTCAGTAGGTGTTATGGGAGACGGCAGAACTTATGACTACACCTTAGCTTTACGTGCAGTTGAAACATCTGATTTTATGACTGCTACTTGGGCAAAAATACCTTATGATATATTAGAAAAAGTTTCTAGCAGAATCGTAAATGAAATTAAAAATATTAATAGAGTTGTTTATGATATTACATCTAAACCACCTGCAACCATCGAATGGGAATAGCATGAAAGTTATTGAAAGGATATGAGTTTATGAATGAAAGTGCAAAAAAATTTAGAAGTAAATATGAAGTTTCTCCTTCTCAATTAGAAGAAGCTACAGAAGAAAAATTTGATCCAAATGTTGCTGCAAAAGAAATTGAAATTGAGCAATTAAGGAATTTCGCAGCATTGGTAAAAGATACTCCAAATGAAAACTTTATCGCATTTAAAGATCCTAAAGTACAAGAACTAGTTGATTATATTATGGCTGCAATTATTCTTGAAAATGAAAGAATAAATGCACCAGATGCATTTCCTTTGCAGATATATAGAAGATATAAGTCTGACCAGAGTTTACAAACTAAAATGGAAGAATGGGCTACTCGTCCTGAAAAAGACGGAAAGCAAGTTACAGATTATTTAGGATTTAAGATAATTCCGGAAGCGGAACATTCTGTATTTTATTCTGGTGGAGATGCAGAGCTTCAAAAGTTAATAGAAAAAAGAGAACGTGTAAGGACATTTATATCTGAAACATATCAGTTCTTGTCAAAACAATCTAAGATTACTCTTGAAGAATATAGCAAGAGATGTACAGACATAATTAGGCAATTATATAAATGTTTCCCACAAGAGGCAACATCAAGAAGAGCTTATTATCAAAGTAAGAGTAAAAAATTATCAAGTGATATTAAAGCATATAGTGATACTATTGAAGATGCTGCTGCTCCATTAGAATTAAAAGATATCTATGAAATAACCGACGTTAATATACAGCAATTATTGAGAGAACTTGGTCAAAATTATTCAAATGAAGTTTCTCTATATAAAATTCGTTCAGACTTAATGAATACTTTTGAAAATAGTGAATTGCTACATAGCTTAGGCATTTCTGTATCAGATGATCCAGAAAGAACAAAACGTAAAGCAACAAAAAACGGATATAGAGCAGAATTTATTGGCTTAAATTTATCAATACTTATGACTGACGGAACTACAGTAGAATTACCAATTGAATGTCAAGTTCAAACAATGGAGCAATATAGAGATGGTAATGTTGGATATGCAGCACATACAAAACTTCCTTCTAAAGGAGTAAAACTAAAAAGTATTCCTAAAATAAAAGGTGAAAAAAGATATTCAGATCCAACAGGTTTATTAGCGGAATGCAGAAGCTTTTTATCTCATATTATGCATATATCTCCAGAATGTGCAATAGCAAAAACAACTGGAAATGATTTTGAAAGTGGACGTGTTACAATTGCTCCTTATGATTTATATGAAGCCTTTAGATTAATTTCAAGGGTTCCAAAAGACAGTAGCGTATTTAAAGCTTATACAAAATATTTAGGAGAACTATATGAAAAGCGTGAAGAGTTATTCCCAACTGGAGATAGCTTACTACCTAAATATATTAGATATGACGATATTCCAAATCCTGCTTCAAATAACTATGATGCAAATTACTATGAATTCTTTAATGAACTTACTATTTCGTTAAAGCAAACTATGGAAGAAGCTTTAGAACCTCAAACAAAAGAAAAAGAAAATAATAAAGATAATGATTCTCATGATGAAATATAAAACTAAAGAACATATTGGACCAGATTTTATTAATTCTGTGTTCAAACTCAAAAAATAAAATTCTCTGGTTAACCCAGAGAATTTTATTTTTTAGTTTTTATAAGAATTATCAATTTCTTTTAAAATTACATCATGTGCTTTTCCTTCTGATATGCTTACATCTGAAACTAAAGTTAATCTTGCTTTTTGATGTAGTTCTGGGATTGTAGTTGCTCCACAATTGCACATAGTTGATTTTATTTTAAGTATTGTTACATCTAAAGTATCTTTTAATGGTCCAGCATATGGAATATAAGAGTCAACGCCTTCTTCAAAAGATAATTTATCCTTATCTCCACCTAAATCGTATCTTTGCCAATTCTTAGCACGGTTTGAGCCCTCTCCCCAATATTCTTTTACATAGTTATTACCTATTTTTAAAACTCTTGTTGGGCTTTCATCAAATCTTGCAAAATATCTTCCCATCATTACAAAGTCTGCACCTAAAGCTAAAGCAATTGTTATATGATGGTCATGAACTATGCCTCCGTCAGAACATACTGGTATATATATTCCTGTTTCTTCGAAATACTTATTTCTTTCTGCAACAACATCTATTAATGCACTTGCTTGTCCACGTCCAATTCCTTTTGTCTCTCTAGTTATACAAATTGAGCCTCCACCTACTCCAACTTTTATAAAGTCGGCACCAGCTTCTGCTAAATATCTAAATCCTTCTGCATCTACTACATTTCCAGCACCTATTTTTACATTGTCTCCATATCTTTCTCTGACAAAATCAATAGTTCTTTTTTGCCATATTGAATATCCGTCAGAAGAATCCATACATAGAATATCAACTCCAGCATCAACCAAGGCTGGTATTCTCTCTTCATAATCCCTTGTATTTATTCCAGCGCCAACAATATATCTCTTATTCTCATCTAACAAAGAATTTGGATTATTCTTTCTTTCTTCATAATCTCTTCTAAATACTAAATATTTTAGATTTCCTTCTTGTGTAAGTATAGGTAAACAATTAATTTTGTTATTCCATATAATATCATTTGCCTCAGATAAAGTTATACCTTTTAAAGCTGAAATTGTATCTTCTGCTTTAGTCATAT
Organism: uncultured Clostridia bacterium; assembly: GCA_944388635.1. GTDB lineage: Bacteria > Bacillota > Clostridia > TANB77 > CAG-508 > JAAWPK01. The sequence continues at coordinate 11,061 of CALXJN010000055.1, read as the reverse complement.
AATCATCAATTGGCGCATCTAGGTTATCTTTAGAAGGTCTATAATCTTTATCAGTTACAATTCCTAAAAATTTTCCTGTTGCTGTTCCGTCATCTGTAACTATAACTGTAGAATGACCAGTTTTTCTTGATAAGGCCATAACTTCTCTTAAAGATGTTCCACTTTTTACGTTTGAATCACTTATAACAAAACCCGCTTTATGTTTTTTTACACGGTAAACCATTTGCGCTTGAGATTCAATTGATTGAGCACCATATATGAAGCTAAGTCCACCTTCACGAGCTAGTGCAACTCCCATTCTCTCTCCTGATACAGATTGCATTATAGCAGAAACCATTGGAATATTTGCAGAATATTTTGGCTCCTCCCCTTTTCTAAATTTAACTAAAGGTGTTTTTAATGATACGTTATTTGGTATACATTCTTCTGTTGTTAAATTAGGTAATAATAAAAATTCGTTAAAAGTTCTTGATATGTCTGGTAATATTTTTGCCATTTTTTCTCCTCCTATTATAAATTAATATATTTAAACATTAGAGGTTAGCTTAATCTAACCTCTAATACAATAATCTTTACATTTTAGATACAAGTTCTTTTGTATCTCTTGCGATTACTAATTCTTCATTAGTAAGCACTACAAATACTCTTATCTTAGAATTTGGTGTTGAAAGTTCAAGTTCTCTTTCTCTTGATTTATTCTTTTCCTCATCTATTTCTACACCCATGAATTTTAAATTGTCGCATACACCTTTTCTTGTTGTTCCCGCATTTTCTCCAAGTCCAGCAGTGAAAACAATTGCATCTAATCCTTGTAATGTAACTGTATATCTTGCAATATATTGAGCAACTAAATAATTATAATTATCTAGCGCAAGACGAGCTCTTTTATTTCCAGCAGCTGCTGCATCTTCTATGTCTCTAAAATCTGGGCTTACTCCTGAAACACCATAAGCTCCTGATTTTTTATTTAAAATATTATCAACTTCATCAATTGTTAAATTTTCTGTATTCATAAGATATTTTACAATAGCTGGATCTATATCTCCACATCTAGTACCCATAGGAACACCAGCAAGAGGTGTTAATCCCATACTTGTATCTAAGCATTTTCCACCCTTTATAGCTGCTAAACTTGCTCCTTGTCCTAAGTGGCAAGTAACCATTTTTAAATCTGGTCTTTGTCCTCCCATTAATTCTGCTGCTCTTTCTGAAACAAATCTATGTGATGTACCATGGAAACCATATTTACGAATACCGTATTTTTCATAGTATTCATATGGTATTGGATATATATAATGCTCTATTGGCATTGTTTGATGAAATGCTGTATCAAATACACCAACCATTGGAGTACCTGGCATTAATCTTTCACAAGCTTCGATTCCAAGAATTCCAGCTGGATTATGTAAAGGAGCAAGTGAACTGCATTCTTTTACTTGTTTTACAACTTCATCAGTAATTATAACAGAATGTGAAAATTTTTCCCCTCCATGGACTAATCTATGCCCTACTGCATCAATTTCTCCAAGTACTCTAATTACTCCATATTCTGGATGAGTAAATTGCTCTAATACAAATTTTATGGCTTCTTCATGATTTTTAACAGGATGTTCAATTTTATACTTATTATCTCCAACCTTGTGAGTTAATAAAGAATTATCTAATCCTATTCTTTCAAAATTTCCCTTTGCCATAACTTCTTCATTAGACATATCAATCAATTGATACTTTAAAGAAGAACTACCAGAGTTTAAAACTAAAACCTTCATTTTTTTAATTCCTTTCTTAAATTTGTTATATAATTTATATTATTATTTTTCAAATGATTGGGCTTGAACACAAGTAATTGCCACAACCCCTACAATATCTTGACTGCTACAACCTCTTGACAAATCATTAACAGGTTTTGCAATACCTTGACAAAGTGGACCGTATGCCTCTGCTTTCGCAAGTCTTTGTACTAGTTTATATGAAATATTTCCACAGTTTAAATCTGGGAATATTAAAGTATTAGCCTTTCCGGCAACAGGACTGCCTGGTGCTTTACTTTTAGCAATTTCAGGTACTAGTGCAGCATCAAGTTGTAATTCTCCATCAACCGAAATGTTTGGTGCCTTTTCTTTTACAAGTCTAGTAGCTTCAACAACTTTATCTATAAGTTCAGATTTTGCACTTCCATATGTAGAATATGAAAGCATTGCAACTTCTGCTTTTTTTCCTACCAATTGTTCAAAACTCTTGCTAGAAGATATTGCAATTTCAGACAATTCATCAGCATTAGGATTTGCATTTAATCCGCTATCCGCGAATACAAAAACTCCATTTTCTCCATACTCACAGTTAGGAACACACATTATAAAAAATGCAGAAACAAGTTTAGTACCCGGTGCAGTTTTCAAAATTTGTAATGCAGGACGAAGAGTATCAGAAGAAGAATGAATTGCACCTGAAACCAATCCATCTGCTTTATTCTCTTTTACCATCATCATTCCGAAATATACAGAATCTAACATGAATTCTCTTGATTTTTCTTCAGTCATTCCCTTTGCTTTTCTTAATTCATAAAATTTTTGAACAAAATCTTCATAATAATCTGAATTTTTAGGATCTATTATTTTAGCTTTTGAAATATCTAAATTTTTTGTTTTTGCAAGTTCTAAAGTTTCTTTCTCATTTCCGATTAAAATAATATTTGCAAACTCTTCTTTTAAGACTATAGCTGTTGCTTCTAATGTTCTTATATCATTAGCTTCTGGTAACACGATAGTTTTAATACTAGTTTTTGCTATTTTTTTAATTTCCTCGATAAAAGACATTTTATCCTCCTTGAAAATAAATTATATATAATTATATCGCAAATTGTCAGAAAATACAATGTTTTTGTTTAAATTGGTGCGAGTAATGGGACTTGAACCCATACGCGTTACCACACACGCCCCTCAAACGTGCCTGTCTGCCAATTCCAGCATACTCGCATATAGAATATTTATATATTTTATCACATTTTTAGAAAGGTTTCAATATGAAATATTACATTTTTTCCGGTTGTCTACCAATTTTGTAAAGTTTAATTTTAATAAAATAGCTTATTTACAATCTATCTTCTTGCTTTTTATAAAGTTTAGAGGTATAATACTTAGTGTTGGAGGAAATATGAAAAAGCTTTTTGAAAATAAAACTACATATAATCAAGATACTTACATTGATTTTTTGAAATTTCATAATAAAACATATAATTTTAGTTATGTCCTTTATACTATCGCTTGGAGCGCCTTGCTCATTCTTTGCATTTATTTATCTTTTGGAAGCTATAATAGAATTCAAGGTGTTATTTTAACTGTAGCTTTGATTATTTTTATTTTTTACAGGATTATTCATCCAAGAATGGTTGTAAATAAAGAACTTGAAAGTGATAAGATTTCTACTAATAATACTAACACTTTCAGCTTTTATGAAAAAACATTTGAGGTAGAAAATAAAAACGGCTCTTTTATTTATAGATATTTTATGCTCCATAAAGTATTTGAAACAGCTGATTTCTTTTACCTCTATGTATCAAGAGAAAATGCTTTTCTTATATCTAAAAAAACATTTTCCGTTGGAACTGCCGAAGAATTTTCTAAATTTCTTAGAAATAAATTTAAGTTTAAATATAAACGTAAATTTTAGTCTATGATGTTTAGTTGTTCTAATAAATTTTTATATTTTACATAAAAAATCTCTGTGTCCTGTGTACTTAGAGATTTTTTTAATTCTTCTACTAATATATATGCTTTATTTATATTGTATTTTCTAGTATCATCAACTATTCTCACATCATTTACTAGACTCGTTAGTATATTTTCTCCTTTTGCAATTTCTTCTCCCATTTTTGTCCAATTTTTTGTTTCAGCAAAAGCATAAGCATTAATTATATAAGTTTTAGTTTCTAGTATTCTTAATTTTATTTCATCTCCCTGAGTTCTATCTAAAAATTCTGGTAAAAAGCTATATAATTTTGCAAGATACATGCAAGATAATGCTTTGTCTTGTTTTTTTACATTTATTATTGCCTCATCTAAATTAGTACTAAATTCTAATATTTTTTCTGAATCTATTTCCAGATTATATAAATCTAATACAATACTTGGCCATGTAGAACAAAGTATTTCAAGTTCCCCCTCTATTGCATTCCAATTTATTTCTGTATTTTCTTCTATTATAGTTTCTTGTTCCATTTTGCTTAAAACTGTTTCCTTTGCATCTGTTCCGCTTTCTGTGCTATCTTCTTGGTCTTTATTCTTTTGTTCTTGCTCTGAATTCTCGTTAGAAGATGAATTTTCTGCAGATTCAACTTTTGTCAAAACTACTTTATAATTTTGCAAATCTATATTGTTTAAATAATTTATTAAACTTAAAAGTTTTGTATCTAAATAAGTGACTTCTTCATCATTCCTTGTTATGCTATCTTCCGTATTATTAGCATTAGAAAATACAGAAAATGTAAAAACAAGTCCACTAATTATGGCAAGTATTATAATAACTTTTGAAATATTACTTAAAAATTTATTACTCATATTTATGTTTACCTTTCATTTTTATTTATATTGTTTCTAAAAAACTATTCTTTATTCTTTAAACACATATTTTTTATAAATTAGTACAAAATATAATTAAAAAAAGTTGCCAAACTAGATGAGTCCCAATTGACAACTTTCAAGGAGGCATATATGAATACTATTGTTAATATTTATAGTGATAAAAGTGGAGAAATATCTAAATTCCTTTCGAAATTTTATAGAAAAAATATATTTTTATCAAATGATTTGAAGTGGGAAAAGATATTTGCCAATCCAATAGAAATAGCTGATTTTATCGGAATATTTGTTGATAATAAAGATTTGTACAAAATAAATATGTGGATTAGTTTAGACGAAGGAGCCTTTATAAATGTGACAGAGAATAATGCTGATAAATTAATAAGGTATCTTTATGAAAGATACCCTTATTAATAACTAGTTATTTTCTTCATTTTCTGTCTTATTCTCTTCTTGTTCTTCATTTTCTTGCTTAAATCCGCAGTTTGGACAATAGTTTGCACTTATTTCTATTTCTGCATAGCAATTTTTACATTGCCTTTTTTCTCTTAATTTTAATATTTCATCTTTACATTTTACAATATTATCTGATAACACTTTAATTTCTTCACAGCTTTGCTCTAAGTCTTTTGAATCTATATCTTCATCTTTTAAAAATTTCTGATAAACATATTCTCCAATTTCTATATATATATCTTTTATATTGCTTTTATATTCATTAATTTGCATTTTTATTTTTGTTTCTTTTGCAATTTTTGAAGTTTTTTCAGCTGTGAATTTATATGTCTTACTTGCAGCATCTCCGATTTTTTCAAATATTTCCATAATTATATCATTCCTTTCAAAAATATTATTTCCTAATAATAATATTCTTCTTAAATAAAAAATTATGCATTTTTTTAAAATTCTGCTCTTTTCTCTCTAAGCATTAATCTTTCAACTGCTTCTTGTGGAGTTAATCCATTATATAATATATCATAAACTGTATTTAAAATTGGCATATCTATATTACACTTTTTGCCAAGCTCATACGCAACTTCGATGTTATCTATACTTTCTATTACCATGCCAACTTCTTTTCTTGTTTCGTCTATTGTTTTTCCTTGTCCTATTAGCTTTCCGGCTCTTCTATTTCTACTGTGTTCGCTTAAGCATGTTACAATTAAATCTCCAAGTCCTGTAAGCCCATAGAATGTTTCTTTTTTGCCTCCTAAAGCTTCTCCAAGTTCTGTAATTTCTTTTAGTCCTCTTGTAATTAATGCAGCAAACGTATTGTCTCCTAAATTTAATCCTGCTGCAACCCCTGCACAAAATGCTATTATATTTTTTAAAGCTCCTCCAAGTTCTACTCCTTTTATATCATTACAAGTATATATTCTTAAAGATTTACTCATAAACTCTTCTTGTATCATTTTATTTATTTCATCATCATTTGAGGCTACAACTAGTGCTGTTGGAATCTCTATTGATACTTCTTCTGCATGGCTTGGCCCTGAAAGTACTGCAATTTTTGAATTTGGTAATTCTTCCTTAACTACATCATCTAATGTTTTTAAACTTTCTTTTTCGAAGCCTTTAGAACAGATTACAACTATTTGGTTTGTTACATATTGTTTATATTTTTTTACTGTATCTCTTGTAAATTTTGAAGGAGTAACATGCAATATAATATCTGTTCCTTTTATTGCTTCTTCTAATGATGTTGTACAATATACATTTTCTGGTATATTTGCTTTTGGTAAAAATTTACATTTTCTTTCATTATTTATTAAATCTTTTTCTTCCTCTGTAAATGACCATATCTTAATATTATGTCCTATTAATCCTAAATTTATTGCGAGTGCTGATCCCCAGCTTCCACTACCTATTACACATATGTTTTTCATTTATTTTTCCTCACTTTTGTTTATTTTTTAAATGATAATTTATTTTCTGTTCCTGATAATATTCTTTTTATATTTGTTCTATGGTTAAATATTACAATTAATGCAAGTAATATACTAAATACTATGTAATTACCATCTACTATAAAATATTCTTTTCCTACTTGACATATGACAAGTACTGGATAAAGTATTGCTGCTGTCACAGAACCTGCTGATACCATTTTAGTAACTGCCATAATAATAAGTGCAAATACTAGGCAAACAAGCCCTATTTGCCAGTTAATACAAATTAAAATTCCAAGAGATGTTGCAACACCCTTTCCACCTCTAAATTCAAAAAATATTGGGAAAGTATGTCCTACAACTACTGCAAGTGCTGCAATTTGTACAAGTAATGCTTTGTCTACTCCTTCTATAACTTTACCTAAAATAAATGCTATAAGTATTGCAACTATTCCTTTTAAAATATCACATACAAGCGTAATTGCTGCTGCTTTTTTTCCAACGTTTCTTAGCATATTTGTAGTTCCAGCATTTCCGCTTCCCTTTTCTCTTACATCAAATCCAGCAAATTTTCTACTAAAAATTACTGAAAAATTTATACTACCTATTGCATAGGCTAGTAGTGCGATTATTATGTATGTTGCCATATTATTCTTCCTCCTTCTCTCTAGCAATCACCCTAATCGGCGTACCACCCATCTTAAACTCTTTTCTAATATGATTTACCAAATATCTTTCATAAGAAAAATGGAATATATCTTTATTATTAACAAATACTATAAAAGTTGGTGGTTTTGTGCTTGCTTGTGTTACATATAGTATTTTCAATCTTCTTCCCTTATCTGTTGGTGGCTGAGTTATTGCTATAGCTTCATTTATCACTTGGTTTAGCATTCCTGTTGATACTCTCATACTGTTATTTTTATTTACTTCATTTATCATTTCAAACAACTTATTTACTCTCTGTCCGGTCTTTGCTGATATAAATATTATTGGTGCATAAGTTATATATGCTAATTTTTGATATACATCTTTTTTAAAGTTTTCAAGTGTATTATTATCTTTTTCTACTTCATCCCATTTATTTATAACAATTATTATACCTTTTCCTGCTTCATGGGCTTCTCCTGCAATTTTTGTGTCTTGGTCTGTTACTCCTTCTTTCGCATCTATCATAAGTAAGCAAACATCTGCTCTTTCTATTGCAAGCATTGTTCTTATAATACTATATCTTTCTATGTTATCTTTAATTTTATTCTTTCTTCTAAGACCTGCTGTATCTATAAAAACATATTTGCCATATTCATTTTCATAGGGTGAATCTATTGCATCTCTAGTTGTTCCTGCAACATCACTCACTATAACCCTGTTTGTTCCAAGTATTTTATTAACAAGCGATGATTTCCCTACATTTGGTTTTCCAATTAATGCAACTTTTATTACGCCATCATCTTTTTCGTTTTCGTCTTGCTTTGGGAAATTTTTATATACTTCATCTAAAACGTCTCCTATGCCAGAAGCGTTTACAGATGACACTGCGAAAGGTTCTCCTATTCCTAAATTATAAAATTCATATATATCTTCATTAATTTTGCCAAATTTATCTGATTTATTACATACAAGTACAATTGGCTTTTTAGATTTTCTAAGTAGTAAGCTTATTTCTTTATCAGCTTCTGTTACCCCTTGTTTTATATCTGTTACAAATATTATTACATCTGCTATTTCTATTGCCATTTCTACTTGTTCTCTCATGCTGCTTTCAATTATGTCTTCTGATTTAGGTTCTATCCCTGCCGTATCTACTAAAGTAAAATTTCTTCCACGCCAGTTTGTATCAGCATATATTCTGTCTCTTGTAACACCTGGCTTATCTTCTACGATTGAAATTTTTTCTCCGATTATGTAATTAAAAAATGTTGATTTTCCTACATTTGGTCTTCCTACTATTGCAACTATTGGTTTTGGCACTTTCTCACTTCCCTTCTCTTTACTAGTTTTAATACGTTATTTTTCCGTCTAGCAATTCGTCATTTTTTACCCATTCTTCTACATTTATTGTTTTATATCCGTCTTTACCAGTTCTCACTATAACTTGCTTTATGCCTGCATTTATTATCATTTTTTTGCAAATTTGACATGAATCTGCATCTTCTTCATATTCTCCTGTATCTTTTCTAATACCCGCTAAATAAAGTGTTGCATCTATCATATCTTTTCTTGATGCGCTAATTATCGCATTTTGTTCTGCATGAACTGACCTGCAAGCATCATATCCACCGATGCCTCATATTGGGTAAAATTTTCTTTTTTGTACAATATCCGGAGGTCTATACAATTTTTTCTTCCTCTTGGTGCTCCAGTGTATCCTGTTGCTATAATTTCATCATTTTTAACTATAATACATCCATAGTTTTTTCTTAGACATGTTCCTCTTCCTGCGACAGCTTCCGCTATTGATAAATAATATTCTATCTTGTCTATTCTTTTTCCCTCCATTTTAACCTCCGTTTTGAGCTTAACTCTAGTAAATGTTATTATATCATATCTGTAATATTTTAACAAGCATTTTTAAAGCCTGACAAGCTTATATCTTATCAGGCTTTAAAATTATTCCTCTACTTTTTTAAACATAGATTTTGGAACTCCACATAAAGGACATACCCATGTATCTGGTAAATCTTCAAATTTTACACCTTCTGCTTCTTCATCATAGATATATCCACATACTGTACAAACATATTTATTCATATGCTACTCTCCTTTTTAATTTTAATAATTTTCTGCTTTTATTTCAAAATAAGCTTTTGGATGATTACATACTGGGCAAATCTCTGGAGCATATTTTCCAATTACAATATGTCCACAATTTCTACATTTCCAAATTCTGTCACCATCTCTTGAAAATACTAGTCCGTCTTTTACATTTTCTAATAATTTTAAATATCTAGCTTCATGCTCTTTTTCTATTTTGCCAACTTCTTCGAAAAGATATGCAATATTATCAAATCCTTCTTCTCTTGCTTCTTTAGCCATTCTGTCATACATATCTGTCCATTCAAAGTTTTCTCCTTCTGCTGCTGCTTTTAAATTTTCAGCTGTTGAAGAAATATCTCCTCCATTTAAAAGTTTGAACCACATTTTAGCATGTTCTTTTTCATTATTTGCTGTTTCTTCAAATATTGCTGCTATTTGCTCATATCCTTCTTTTTTTGCTTTGCTTGCAAAATATGTGTATTTATTTCTTGCTTGAGATTCTCCAGCAAATGCCTCCATTAAATTTTTTTCTGTTTTTGATCCTTTTAATTCCATTAATATTACCTCCTATAATTAATTTTCGTTGCCAATATCTTTATACCATATTTTTACTTTAAAATCAAGTTTATTTTTGAAAAGCTTTCTATATTTTTGTTTATTTTTATATTCACTCTCATTTATATTTTTTCATATTATGTACTATACACAAATAAATAAGGAGGATTTAAAATGTGTAATTGTAGACGCAGAAAATGTTGTTGCTTATATAATTCATGTTATAATGATGATAAAAAATTATATGAGACAATGTGTAATAACATGACTTGCAATAATATTAAATATAACAGTAATTGTTGCTGCGGTTTTGATGAAGATGAGAATGTTTTCCCTTCAAACCCAATGTTTGCTCAAAGTTACGTTCCATTTCAAACTATGAACGAAACTTATATGCCTTGTTCTGGCTTAGAAAAAGGTACAATATTTCCAGAACTTGTTAGTGAATACTGTCCTGGTCAATCTATGAGGGAAATCCAATATCTTGCAGATACAAATACTATAAAGGAGGGCTGTAACAGATGAATCAAAATATGCAAAACTATGAGTGTTCAGGCGATGTAGTTGATGTCATTGAAACAAGATTAAATTGTTGTTCTTGTAATGATAGTGATGAAACTCAAAGCCAAATGTTAAAGAAAATTAAATGCTATAATTTTGCTATAATTGAGCTTGGCTTATACCTTGACACTCATCCAGATGATGAAAAGGCTCTTTGCCTTCATAATAACTATTCAAAAATATTAAAAGAATTAAAAGATAAATATCAAAAAGCTTATGGCCCTCTTAGTATTTATTATCCATGCAACAAGTGGCGTTGGCTTGAAGAACCTTGGCCATGGGAAGGAGGTATTTTCTAATGTGGACTTATAATAAAATGCTTGAATATCCTATAAATATAAAGGAAACTAACACTGAACTTGCAAAAAATATAATATCTCAATATGGTGGTCCAGATGGAGAACTTGCTGCTTCTCTTAGATATTTATCTCAGAGATTTGGTATGCCTGACCAAAAGTCTAAGGCTGTTCTAAACGACATCGCAACAGAAGAACTTGCACATCTTGAAATGGTAGGTACTATAGTACACCAATTAACAAGAAACGCTTCTATTGAAGAAGTGGAAGCGGGTGGTCTTTCGCCATATTATACAGACCATGGGGTGGGTTTGGAATCTATCCAAAAAGAATTTAACTAAATAAATGATTTAAAAAATTAAATAGTTCTTTTTCATGAACTTTAAAAAATGAATTAGGATTTTGTCTTGAGCAAAATATGTATCT
>CALXJN010000054.1 GCA_944388635.1 uncultured Clostridia bacterium | reverse complement strand
TGAATAACTGGATCTTTTGTTTTTTCGTTGAATTCTTCTGAATTTGCACCTTTTAGTTCTAATATGTGTCTTGCAAACTCTACTACCGCCATTTGCATTCCTAAACAAATTCCTAAAAATGGAATATTATTTTCTCTTGCATATTTAATTGCTGAAATTTTTCCATCTATCCCCCTATTTCCAAATCCTCCTGGCACTAGAATACCATTTTCTTCTTTCAATATTTCTTCAGCGTTTTTTTCATTTACCATATCTGCATCAATGTAATCAATTTCTACTTCTACGCCATTTACATATCCTCCATGTTTTAAGCTTTCTGCAACAGATATATAAGCATCATGTAGTTGCACATATTTCCCAACAATAGCTATTTTTACTTTCTCTTGAATCTGATTTATATTTTTTATCATTTCTTCCCATTCTGTATTATTAGCTTCTTTTATTAAATTTAAGTGTTCACATACAGATATAGCAAGTCCTGTTTTTTCTAGCATAAGTGGAACTTCATATAGGTTATTACATGTAGAGTTTGTAATTACATCTTCTTTTCTTACATTGCAAAATAAAGCTATTTTCTCTCTCATTTTTTCTTCTACCGGATAATCTGTTCTACAAACTAAAATGTCGGGTTTTATGCCTAGACTTTGTAATTCTTTAACTGAATGTTGTGTTGGTTTGGATTTTACTTCATTTGAGCCGGATATATATGGAAGCAAAGTTACATGAATATATAATACATCTTCTTTTGGCTTTTCTATTCCGATTTGTCTAATAGTTTCTAAAAATGGTAAACTTTCAATATCTCCTACAGTTCCTCCTACTTCTGTTATAACAATATCTATATTACCTGTGTCTACATTATAAATTTGTTCTTTTATTTCATTAGTAATATGTGGAATAACTTGCACAGTTTTTCCCAAATATTCTCCTTTTCTTTCTTTTTCTATTACATTGGAATAGATTTTACCTGTTGTAATACTAGAATTTTTAGTTAAGTTTTCATCAATAAAGCGTTCATAATGCCCTAAGTCTAAATCTGTTTCTGCTCCATCTTCTGTAACAAAAACCTCTCCATGTTCATATGGGCTCATTGTTCCTGGATCTACATTTATATATGGATCGAATTTTTGATTTGTTACCTTATATCCTCTATTTTTTAATAATCTTCCGAAGAGATGCAGCAGTTATTCCTTTTCCTAGTCCTGACACAACTCCACCTGTTACAAATACATACTTCTTACTCATAATTTTTCCCTTTCTAAAACAAAAAAAATAGATTAAAACAAATCCCCTTCAAAAAGGGTTTTTTTTTAATCTACTCTTAAGTAATATATATTTATATTACCACCTTTTTCTTTAAAATGCAACATTTTTTTCACAAAAGTTTTAATTTTGATTTTAGTTATATTTTTTTAGTATGTTACATAGTATTTTGTAAGAGCTATTATTGGTTTTCGGAGGTTTGTATGTTTGTTTATAATATAAAAGTTAATTCTAATAAAATTTTCAAATTAATATTTGTTTTAATTCTTCTTATTAGTTTAGCTATAACTGGCATTGCTATATATAAGACATTTATTAAAAATGGTGGAGTAACAGTTAAATCCGATGATGTTTATACAATAACATCAAATAATTATACTAATGTTTTAAAAGCTGTACATGATAATTTAGATAATTATATTGGGCAAAAAATCAGTTTTGTTGGATATGTATATAGAGTTTATGATTTAAAAGAAGACGAATTTGTACTTGCACGTGATATGGTTCTTGATTCGAGGAATCAGACTCTAATTGTTGGATTTTTATGCCATAGTTCTAATGCAAATGACTTTGAAGATGGCTCATGGGTTAACATTACTGGGGAAATAAAAAAAGGGTATTATCACGGAGATATACCCATTATAGAAATTACTAAAATCGAAAAAGCTTCAAAGCCAAAAGATTATTATGTTTACCCACCTGATGATACATATATTCCAACTTCTAGTTTATTATACAATAATCCTTAGGAGATTTCGTAAGAACTTCTGCTCCTTCTTCTGTAATAAGAACAGTATCTTCTATTCTTATTCCAAAGCTTCCTGGCACATATATGCCAGGTTCATTTGTTATTACCATGCCTTTTTTCAGTGCCTTTTCATTTTTTGAATGTATTATTGGTTCTTCATGTATATCAAGACCAACTCCATGTCCGAAGTGCATGTACTAGTTCAAAATCATGCATTTTAAAATTGCATTCTACTATCTTAGAAATTGTTTTTATGCTTTCTCCTTCTGCCATTTTTGATAAAGCAACCATTTGATTATCTAAAACCAAGCTATATATTTTTTTCATATAATCTTGTACAAAATCTATAAAGATTGTCCTAGTCATATCTGAGCAATATCCATTATATTTGCAGCCCATATCAATTGTTACAATATCACCTGACTCGATTTTTTTATCTGTTGGGGTAGCATGTGGCACTGATGAGTTTGCGCCAGATGCAACAATTGTTTCAAAACTTGTTCCTGATGCTCCTTTTTCTTTAAAAAATCTTTCTATTTCTTCTGCTACTTGTTTTTCTGTCATTCCTTTTTTTATATACCCAAGTATATATTTAAAACAATCGTCTGTAATCTCACAAGCTTTTCTTATATTTTTTATTTCTTCTTCATCTTTAATCTGTCTTTGCTTTTCTATAATTCCTTCTGTTTCAACCAAATTATTTATTTTATATTTATGCATAAATTCTTTGTATTTTGCATAGGTTACATAATTTTCTTCAAAACCTACATTTTCACAAAACATAAAATAATTTTCATAATCTATTAGCCCTATATCTCTTACATTTGTTACGATTATCTCATCATCTATTGTTAATATCTTTTTGACATATGATATGTATCTATCATCTGTTATATAAATATTTTCTTTTAATGTTAAAAGCAATATTCCTTCTGCTTCTATGTTTGTTAAGTATTTTATATTTGTTGGATTTGATATAATCATTCCTTGTATATTTTGAGCTTTTAAATTATTTCTTATCCACCTTAGCCTTTCGTTCAAATTAATATCCCCCTTTTTTATTAATACATTCCGAGAGTAAAAATCTTAGCTAGTGCTATAAATATGTAATTAAAAGGAACTAACATACTTATAAAACTTGCAATTACTATAAAAGGTCCAAATGGTATGTATTCTCCTGTTTTCTTTATTTTACTTACTAATAAAAATATGCTTATAACTGCTGCAAATAAAAATGCCATAAGCGTTATTGCAATAATATTGGTTGAGCCAAAATATAAACCTAAAGCTCCCATAAATTTGACATCGCCAAATCCCATTGCTTCCTTTCCTGCAACAAGTCCGCCTATTAATGTTATAATTAAGAATATTCCTCCTCCAATAAGCATTCCGAATATTGCTTCTGTTATAAGATTAATACTATAAAGACCTGAGACAAATGCAAAAATTAACCCTATTTCAAATATTGTCAAGTTTAATCTATTTGGTATTATTTGATATTTATAATCGACTACTAAAGCTATAATAAGCATTGGTGTAAGTATTGTATATTTTATAAGTTCTAAATTTTGTAAAAAATCATTTTTGATTCCATACAATAATAACATTGCTAAATATAATATTACTGTAATTATCATTAATGGGTAATTCGCTTTAAATTCTTTTTTTATATCTTTTGATATAACCTTTTTATGTTCTGGCATTCTTTTTATGCACCATGCAGTAATTTGGCTTGAAATAATTCCTAATACACAAAATAGAACATAATATAATATATGTATATTGTTTATATACATTTTATTTTCCTCCGATTCTTCTTTAGATATTTTTTCAATATGTATTCTTCAATAGGTCTTTTAATTCTTGTTATTAATATATCCCTTTCATCTAGTGGTTTTGTAAGTATAGAATACATTTTCACTCTATTTGCTCCTAATACATCTGTAAATAACTGGTCTCCGAACCACTGCAATTTCTCTTGGATTTTCTATTCCTAGTTCTTTTTTTACTTTTAAAAATCCCATTTTCAGTGGTTTTTTTGCGAAATAAATATATGGTATATCTAGTTCTTTTGATATTTTTTCAACTTTTGCTTTTTTATTTGTATTTGATAATATATAAAATTTTATTCCATTTTCTTTTAGAAATTTACACCATTCTTTTGTTCCATCTAGCATTTTTTTATCTAAATCTATAAGAGTATTGTCTACATCTAAAACAAGTGCTTTTATATTATTTTTTTGTAAAAATTCTAATGTTATATCTTTTATGTTATTTAAATATTTATCAGGATATATAGTCATGCTTTTCCTTTCTTAATGTGATAAATTTACAAACTTATTTTATCAAAACACTATATTTTTGTCAATAATAAGAAAATTGGATGTTAACAGATTTATGCAAGAAATGTGATAATGTCTTAGGTAAAGAAATGAGAAAATATCCACAAAATCGGTCGTTTGGGACTCATATAAAATGACTGAAATTTCAAAAAATGTACAATTCTAGTCAATTTCATTTACATTTTTTTATTATTTCGAATTATTATTTTTCCTCATTATTTTGCTGTTTTTCTACTTCTTCGATATCATTAATATGTAATTCAATTTCCTCCGCTTTTGGTAGTTGCGATTGTAGATATTCTGGTATATCCTCTAATAATTTATATTCGCTAACTCCTATTGGACTGTTTATATTTCTTAATGCATACTCTGCTGTAAAATTATCTTTATTTTTACATAATAATAGTCCTATTGTTGCATTATCTGTTTTATCTTTTACTAAATCGTCTACTGCTGACAAATAGAAATTAAGCTGTCCGGCATCAGTAGGTTCAAATTCTCTTGCCTTCAATTCAACCACAACATAACATTTTAGTTTTAAATGATAAAATAATAAATCTATATTATTTGGATATCGGAATAATATAGATTATTCCGATTCTCATATTATTCCGATTTTTTGAATTACAACTTCAAAAATATAAGTAAATTATACAATATACAGTTGAAGTTGTAAATCATTATCGGAATAATTTTTTTGCATTATATAACAAATGCCTTTAAAATATAGATAAGTGACTTAATTGTCAAATCTATAAAAAGGAGGTATTTTTCTATGCAGGAAAAATTAGTTGATTATACAAATGAGGTTTTAGATTATATACAAAATATTCCATTAAGTGATAGTACTGTAAAATACTATAGATCTTGCTACAAAACTTTGATAAGTTATTGTAAAACTAATGGATATGAATTTTCAGAAGAAACAGCGGAGAATTTTTTGAAATACGAAGAACATCGTTATTTGCAAAACGAAATTGGAAAAATTTATTATTTACTTATGAGAAAAGCAACTTATACATTATTAGAATATTGGAGCAAAGGAACAATTACTTGGAAACGAAGATGCTATAATCCTATTACAATGTGTGAGTGTTATACAAATGTATTAAAT
>CALXJN010000053.1 GCA_944388635.1 uncultured Clostridia bacterium | reverse complement strand
GAAGTAGAAGGAGAAAACAATATGCCATTTGAATTATCACAAATGGTAGTTGTCAGCACAGCAGAAGGGGTAGACACAGAAGGAGAAAACACTTGGAACTTTAATTTAGTGCAAAATAATGACATATATATACATATAGCAAGAAATAAAAACTATAAAAAAACAGAAATAATAAAGAATATAATAATAGACAATTTTGTGATAAACACTAATCCAGCAAAAGGGAAAATTACAGTATATAAGCCAAGTGCTAATGAAGAAAAAACATATGAATATTCAGATGAATATATTATAACAGACAGCTTAGTATATGCAGGAGAAGAAGAAACAAATATGAAAAACTTAAAAATTGCCAACCAAGGAGGAGTAATAGCGTTAAGATATACAATAGAAGACCTTCGGAACATATTCATCAGAAGACCAAGAGATAGTACATGACGGCACAATACTCGCAAAAAACAAAATAAGCTATGAAGACATAAAATGCAATGTATCATTTGATATAACAATAGAACTAATAGATGAAACAAAATTTACAGGAACAATAACATTAGATTTACCAACAGGAAATATAATAACACAAGGCACATCTAACTATGAAAAAACAGACTTTACAGATGTGATTTTCAAAAGAAATTAAAAAAATCTTGTAAAAATAAAAAAAACATTATATAATATAAAAACAAAATACAGAAAATTAAATCTAACTTTTGCGTGGAGAGTAATTTTCAATAAAAATTTACGAATCTCGTCAGGTCCGGAAGGAAGCAGCGATAAGTAGAACCTTTTATGTGGAAGTTACTTTCCACGGAAAAGTTAGATTTAATATTAAGGGAGGAAGTTAAAAAATGGCATACACAGCACTATATAGAAAGTTTAGACCAAAAACATTCAGCGAAGTAGTTGGACAAGACCATGTAATACAAACTCTCAAAAATCAAATAAAAACAGGAAGGATAGGACATGCGTATCTTCTAACAGGAGGCAGAGGAACAGGAAAAACATCAACAGCAAAAATATTTGCAAGAGCAATAAACTGCTTAAATCCAAAAGACGGAGAGCCATGTAACGAATGCGAAATATGCAAAGCAAACTTAGAGCGGAACATTAACAGACATAGTAGAAATGGATGCAGCTTCAAATAATAGTGTAGAAGATATAAGAAATATAAAAGAAAAAATAAATTTCTTACCAACACTTGCAAAATATAGAGTATATATAATAGACGAGGTTCATATGCTTTCAACAGGAGCATTTAACGCATTGCTAAAAACACTAGAAGAACCACCAGAACATGTAAAATTTATTTTAGCAACAACAGAACCTCAAAAACTACTAGCAACAATACTTTCAAGATGTCAAAGATTCGATTTCAAAAAAATCTCAAATGAAGATTTAATAAAAAGAATGGAAGTAATTTGTAAAGAAAGTAATATACAAGTAACAGAACCAGCATTAAATCTAATCGCAACACTTTCAGAAGGAGCAGCAAGAGATGCATTAAGTATACTTGAAAGATGTTTGCAAGACGGAGAAACAAATATTGACGAAAACAAAGTAAAAGACTTAGTCGGAATACCTAAATTTGTATATGTACATAACATTATAAAAGGAATTATAGATAAAGATATAGAAGCATCAATAAAAGCAATGAATGATGTCTTAAACGAAGGAAAAGACTTAGGCAACTTTTTGTGGGAAATGATAAAACACACAAAAGATATACTAATGTACAAAGTAAGTAAAATAGCTGACATATATAGCGAAGATGAAATAAAGCAAATAGAAAAAACAGCAGAAAAAGTTTCAAAAGAAGAACTAATAAATATAATATATAAATTATCAGAACTTGACAATAAAATGAAATGGTCTACGCAAAAAACAATAATATTTGAAACAGAAATAATAAAACTCTGTATGAAAGAAGATATAAAAGGGCTAGAAGAAAGAATTGAAAGATTAGAAAAAACAATTCTAGAAAGAGGAGTAGTTAAAGAACAAACAATAAGTAAAGTAGAAAGACCAAGATATGAAATGCAAAAAAATAATACATATACAGAACCAAAGAAAGAAGAAAAGAAAATAGAAATAAAACAAGAAGAAGCTAAAATAAAAGTAGAACCACAAGAAAAATTAGTAAAAGGAAATATAATCACAAATTGGCCAAATGTGTTAACAGACCTAAAAAAACAAGGAAAAGTCATACTATATGCCAATTTAGTAAATACAGAAGCAGTGGAAGAAAACGATATGACAGTAGGAATAAGATTTCATAGTGGCTTAAATTCATTTAGAAAAGAGTTATTACAAAGACCAGAAAATATGAGTGTTTTAACAAAAGAAATTTCAATTGTATGTGGAAAACCAATGCAAGTGAAATTAGAAGATGCGGCAGGAGAGAAACAAACTGTAACACCTGCAAAAGAAAATGTAATTAAGCAAGAAGAAGAAAAAAAAGAAGAGGATATCTTAGAAACACTAGATATACCGATAAATTTTATAGAAGAATAAGGAGGAAAATACAATGTCAAAAAGAGGAGGATTCCCAGGAGGAGCAAGTTTTGGAGGAATGAATATTAACAAACTAATGAAAGAAGCAAAAAAAATGCAAGCAGACATGGAAAAATCACAAGAGGAATTAACAGCAAGAGAATTTGATGCAACAGCAGGTGGAGGAGCAGTAAGCGTAAAGGTAAGTGGAGCAAAAGAAATAAAAGAAATAAAAATCCAAAAAGACGTAGTAGATCCAGAAGACGTAGAAATGCTAGAAGATTTAATACTAACATGTGTAAATGAAGCATTAAAAAAAGTTGATATTGCACAAAGTGCAAGCTTAGGTAAATATAATATACCAGGACTAATGTAAAAAAATTCCAATTTTAATGAAAGGATAAAAGGATAAATGTCATCATACTACTCTCCATCAATTGAAAAATTAATAGAAGGCTTCGAAAAACTACCAAGTATTGGACATAAAACAGCAATACGACTTGCTTTTCATATATTAGATGCGAGCCAAGAAGAAGTAACAGAATTTATAGAAGCAATAAAAAACGCAAAAACAAATTTAAAATATTGCTCACAATGTTTTAATATATCAGACACAGATCCATGCCCAATATGCGCAAGCCCTAAGAGAGACAAGACAATAATATGTGTTGTAGAAGATGTAAAAGATGTGATCGCAATGGAAAGAACACATGAATTTAAAGGCGTTTACCATGTCTTGCATGGCTCTATATCGCCAATGAATGGGATAGGACCAGATGAAATAAAAATAAAAGAACTATTACAAAGGATACAAGATAACAAAGAAATAAAAGAAATCATAGTTGCGACAAACCCTAGGGTAGAAGGAGAAGCAACAGCAATGTATATATCAAAAATTTTAAAACCACTAGGAGTAAAAGTCACAAGAATAGCACATGGAATACCAGTAGGCGGAGATCTAGAATATACAGATGAAATAACACTAACAAAAGCACTAGAAGGAAGACACGAGTTTTAAAAACAAGAGAAAATCAAAGTAAACAAGAGCAAATCAAAGCAAATAAAAGGAAATAGGAAGAATTTGGAACATACAAAAATTGAATAATTATCCTAATTAATGTAAAATCTAATAGTAAGCTGAAAACATATTATCCGTAGAAGATAACGAATATTATAAAGGAGAGCTAAAGATAATAATGAGAAAATTTATAATTGGATTAAGGACAAGTATAAAAATTCTTGCTTTGTTTATAGTTAGTTGTATTATAGTATTAACAATAGTAATGTGCATATATAAGCCAATATATAGTGTATCTTTAAATGGAGAAATGCTTGGGTATAGTAAAGATAAAGCAGAACTTCAATCAAGAATATTAGAATATATAGAAACAGGCGACGGAAGCGGTAATATAGCATTTGTGCAGATAGATAATATGCCTGAATATAAACTTTGTTTCTTAAAAAGAGGAATAGAAACAAATGATGAAGAAATATTTCAAAAAGTAGTATCAGGTGGAAAAGCATATTATAAATATTATGCACTATCATTAGACAATGAAGAAAAGCTATATGTAAGCACATTTGAAGAAGCAGAAAAAGTAGTAAATGGATTAAAAGAAAAAAATAGTGATAATGTTGATAGCCTATCAATAGTAGAAAAATATGTATCAGAAAAACATGACTTGACAGATGTAGACACAGCAATATCAAGCCTATATAAAGAAAAGAAAGTTGTAGTACCAAAAAGCTCTGGAGTAAAAGTTGCAAAACTAGGAAGCGGATATAAAGATATAGGAATAAAACTTATAAAACCAGTATCAGCGACAATTACATCAAGATTTGGCTCAAGATGGGGAAGCAACCACAAAGGAACAGATTTTGGAGCACCAACAGGTACATCAATAAAGGCCGCTGCTTCAGGAACAGTAACATATGCAGGCTGGAATAGTGGAGGATTTGGATATTTAGTAATCATTTCACACGGAAACGGTGTACAAACATATTATGCACATTGTAGTTCAATACTTACAAAAGTAGGAGCATCAGTATCACAAGGACAAGTAATTGCAAAAGTTGGAAATACTGGAAGATCATTTGGCTCACATTTACACTTTGAAGTTAGGGTAAACGATGTAGCATATAACCCAGAAAATTATCTATAAAATTTAAGCAGGATACTTTAATTAGGTATCTTGCTTTTTTGCAGAGAAGGAAAGGAAATAGATTAAGGATGAAAATATTAATTTTTTATGCAACATATGGAGGCGGACATTTAAGTGCAGCAAATGCAATAAAAGAAGCAATAATAAACGAAAATAAAAAAGCAGAAGTAGAAATGATAGACTGCATGGAATACATAAACAAAAGCATAAATAAACTAACAACAAGAGCATATTCAGGCATGGCAAAAAAAGCACCATGGGTATGGGGAAAAATTTATATGCGTTCAAATAAAGGTATAATGTCTGGAGTAACAAAAAATTCCAATAGACTATTTGCATTAAAGTTAAATGGAATTATAAGAGAAAAACATCCGGACATAATAATATCAACACACCCATTTGCAACTCAAATGTGTGCATTTTTAAAAAAACACAAAAAAATAGATATAAAAATAGCAAATGTACTTACGGATTTTGAAATACATGAACAATGGCTTGTAAAACATGAATACATAGACTACTTCTTTATAGCAAATGAACACATGAAAGAAGAACTAATCAAACACGGAATAAAAAAAGAAAAAATATTTGTAACAGGAATACCAATATCCCAAAAATTTTCAAAAAAATATAATAAAGAAGAAATACTAAAAGAATTTAATTTAAAAGAAGGAGTAAAAACAATATTATTTTTCGCAGGAGGAAAATACGGGCTTGCTCAAAAAAACGTCTATGAATATTTAAAAATACTTGCAAAAGACATTGATAATATTCAAGTAATTGCAATTTCAGGGAAAAATAAAAAAATACTTAGCCATTTTAAAGAAATAGTAGAAGAAAATAAGGCACAAGAAAAAATAAAAGTAATAGAATTTACAGAAAAAGTAGCAGAACTTATGAGTATATCCGATTTAGTTATAACAAAGCCACGGAGGAATAACAAGTTCAGAAAGCTTAGCTATGGGAGTGCCAATAGTTGCAATAAATCCAATACCAGGGCAAGAAGAACAAAATGCAGAATTTTTAGAAAAAAATAATTTGGCAATAACAATAAAAAAGAATGACAATATAAAAGAAAAAATAGAAAGTATAATAAATGATGACAAAAAATTAAAACAAATAAAAGAAAATGTTCAAAAATTTGGAAAACCAAATTCAGCAAAAAATATATATGAAATAATTTTAAAAAAATAATTTGAAGCAATTTGCCATTTGGGACGGTTCTGATTCGCAAGTTTTTTCAAAACTTGCGAATCAGAACCGTCCCAAATGGCAAATTCGTTCTAAACTGCAAGCTCAAAAAATATGTATAAATTTCCCAAAACTATACAAACTATAAATATCAAAAAATATAAGAGAAAGGATGATATTAAAAGTGGGAAGTATTAAAACAAAACTAGTTGACTGGAAAAATAGGCTAAAAGATAGGCATATGTTTACAATAGTCATGGTAATAGTTGCACTTCTTGGAATAGTTATAGCTCTTGGAATTTATACTTATCAAAAAGAAAGAGAATACAAAATCGCATCAGAAAACGAATATAATATGTCATTTTACGAACTAATAGATTATATGGAACAAGTAGAAACATATCTTGCAAAATCTACAATTACATCAACAGCAGAACATGGAGCAAAAACACTTGCAAATGTCTGGAGTAAATCAAATTTAGCAGAAGTATGTTTGTCACAAATGCCAATAAACAATGAAGGCTTATCAAATGCACAGAAATTTTTAAACCAAGTTAGTGACTACAGCTATACACTATCAATGAAAACAATAGCAGGAGAAGATTTGACAGACGAAGAATTAAACAACTTAGAAAGTTTGCATGAATATTCAGTAGGGCTAAAAAACACATTAAATCAATTAGCAAATGAAATAAATGACGGAACAATAAGCTGGGGAGAACTTACAAGAGAAGGTGAAAAAGCTTTTGCACAACAAGTAAGTAATATGTCATTAGATAGCTTTGGAAATATAGAATCTACATTTGATGATTATACAGGGCTTATCTATGACGGAGCATTTTCAGAACACATGACAAATCCGGAAAGAAGAGGGTTAACAGGAGAAGATATAGATGAAAATGCAGCAAAAGAAGTGGTAAAGCAATTCTTAGGAGTATCTGACGAAAATATATCAAGTAATGGTTTAGCAGAAAATGGAAATATAGCTTCATACAATTTTATAGTAAATGTAGACAATAATACAAAAAGCATTTCTATTTCCAAAAAAGGTGGACATATTGTATATATGAATTTTTATAGAGAAGTAACAGAAGAAAAAATAACACCAGAACAAGCAATAGAAATAGGAAAAAATTTCCTAAACGAAAAAGGATATAGTTCAATGCAAGAGACATATTATCTAAAACAAGAAGGAACAGTAGTTATAAATTATGCTTATAAACAAGATGATGTAACAGTATATTCAGATCTTATAAAAGTAAAAATAGCACTAGATAACGGAGAAGTACTTGGAATGGAAGCGGCAGGATATTTAAATTGCCATACAGAAAGAGAAATTAATAAAAATATTATCTCAGCAGAACAAGCAAAAGAAAAGCTAAACACAAGAATTGAAATAGAAAGTCAAAAATTAGCAATAATTCCAACAGAATACAACACAGAAATATTATGCTGGGAATTTACAGGAAAGGCATATGATAACGAATTTTTGATATATATAAATGCAGAAAACGGAAAAGAAGAAGATATTCTTATGATAGTAAACACACCAAACGGAACTTTAACAACTTAAAAATTTCAAAAAATTACTTGTTGTAAAAAAACAAAATCAAGAAATAATATAAATATCTCTAAAATATTAGGAGGTAAATTATATTATGAGTAGAAGCAAAAGTCTTATGTCAGAAAATTTAAAAGAAGAAATAGCAAAAGAATTAGGAGTATATGATATAGTAAAAGAAGACGGCGGATGGGGAAATGTTTCATCTAAGACATGTGGAAATATAGTTACAAAAGCAATAGAAATAGCAAATAGAAGTGTAGAAGAATAAACAGAGTTTAAGATTTAAGTAAAGGTTGCCAGTTGTGACTTATCTACAATCGCAAATTTTTCAAAAAAATGCGATTGTAGATAAGTCACAACTGGCAACCGTACATAAACTTTCAAATGTGCTAAAATCTTCGAACTGTATTGCTTGTATTTTTATCTTACACTAACATATATTTTGAATTAGAAAAAACTGGGGGCACCTACACTACAATAAAGTATTGCGTGTGCAGGCACCCCCATAAGAATGCTTAGAACTCAAAAAACGATCACCGTAATATGTCCCTCATGCCAAAGGGTTACGACCTGGTTCCTCCAGTCAGGGATATCGAAATATTCCTTGATATAGAGGTCGAACTTCCTCCTCTCCGCAGGTAAATCCCTGATAGTTTTGCAGAGGTGCGAGAGCTCGACAGTGTAAGCCTCCTTGGACGAAGGATAATGAGGTCCCATGTAAGGACCGACAGATTTTACCCAACCAAACCTCGTGATGAGATTCTTGTAAAGGGAACTTCTGTCTTGCCGATTTTTCATAATCTAACCATCCTTTCCAAAAGTAATCGGAGATTATAGTATATAACAAAATTTCCTTAAAAGCAAGCTGTTTAAGGAAATTTACATAATAATAATTATTATTGTTTCTTCATTTTAGGTTTAGCAATAAGAGAAGCTATATATCCAAAGAATATAGCAGCAGAAATACCACCAGCAGCAGCTCTTATACCTCCAATAAACACACCTAAAAATCCATATTCTTGAACACCTTTTATGGCACCTTTCGCAAGATTAGCCCCAAAGCCAGTTATAGGAACGGTTGCACCCGCACCAGCAAAATCTATTAAATATTGATATATACCAAGACCACCAAGGATTGCACCAACAGTTACAAAAAGAACTAAAATTCTTGCAGAGGTTATTTTTGTCTTATCAATCAAAATTTGCCCAACTATACAAATAAGACCACCAACAACAAAGCACCAAACGTAATCCATAATATTAAGGCTATTAAAAAACATATCCATTCGTTTTAACACCTCCTATACTTCAATAGAAACCGCATGAGCAATACCAGGGATTGATTCTCCTTGTTGAGAAGAAGTAGAATTCATGAGAGCACCTGTTGCAATAAGAAGAATTTTCTTATATTTTTTTTCTTTTAATTCGTGATATAGGTAACCAGAAAAAACAGTTCCACAACACGCACAACCACTTCCTCCAGAATGGGTATCTTGCTTTTCCTTATCAAATATTAAAACTCCACAATCATTATAATTTGGTTTTATGTTATATCCATAAGTTTGCAGCATTTCTATTGCAATATCCTTGCCAATATATCCTAAATCACCTGTTAAAATAGCATCATAATAACTTGGATTTCGTCCAGTATCTTGAAAATGAGCAAGAAGCGTATCAACAACGGCAGGAGCCATAGCAGCTCCCATATTATTAGCATCTTTTATACCTTTATCAACTATTTTCCCAGGAGTTGCAAGAGTTACAAAAGGTCCAGAACCAGTAGAAGAAATAATTCCAGCACCAGCACCTGTAACAGTCCACTGAGATGTAGGAGGTCTTTGATTTCCAAGTTCTAGAGGAAATCTAAATTGCTTTTCAGCACTACAAAAGTGACTAGAAGCTGCGAAAAGAACATTATTTGCAGCACCAGCTTCAGTACAAATACTAGAAAGTATCATTCCTTCTACAAAAGTAGAGCAAGCACCAAATATTCCAAAATATGGAATGCCAAGTTCACGAAGACCAAAACTCGAAGAAATACATTGATTAAGTAAATCGCCAGCAAAACAATAATCAATGCTGTCTGCTGGAAGACCAGACTTTGTTATCACTAAGTTAACTGCCTGTTTTATTATCTTACTTTCAGCCTTCTCCCAAGTTTTCTCTCCCCAAAATTCGTCTTCAAGCAAAGTATCAAAATACTTTGCAAGAGGACCTTGTGCTTCCTTTGGACCAACAATAGAGGCCGTTTCTAAAATAGTAGGTGGCTTATCAAATTTAATTGTTTGTTTTCCTAATTTTTGCATAACAAAACCTTCTTTCTTAATTAAACTAAAGTAATACTTTGAGTATTAAATATTAGATAAACAATACCAACCAAAATAGAAGCAGATATACCAAAAACAAGTACAGGACCTGCAACAGTAAACATTTTAGCGCCAACCCCCATAATATAACCTTCTGACTTATATTCCATAGCAGGAGATACAATAGAATTAGAAAAACCAGTAATAGGAACTAAAGAACCAGCGCCAGCAAACTTACCAATTCTATTAAAAAGGTTTAGCCCAGTTAAAAAAGCACTAATACCAATCAATATAATAGAAGTAATAGTTCCAGAAACTTCTTCATTTAAACCTCTAAATTTACAAATATCCAGAATTAATTGACCAATAGTACATATAAGACCACCAACCCAAAAAGCATTAAAGCAATTTTTGAGAATAGGGGAATTAGGAGATTTTTTATCAACGTAATCTTGATATTGTTTATTTGTCTCTATTTTTTCCATATAAATATAATCCTTCCTTAATAAATTTAATCAAGAATTATTAGTCCTCTCTTTCTCTGTCGATAGAAAATACCAAATCCAAATCAACAAAATATTCTGTAAGTTTTTTTCCAGAAATTGTTGCTCTTTGTTCAATTATTTTCACATCTGTTAA
This sequence comes from uncultured Clostridia bacterium, assembly GCA_944388635.1. Taxonomy (GTDB): domain Bacteria; phylum Bacillota; class Clostridia; order TANB77; family CAG-508; genus JAAWPK01. The sequence goes on along the minus strand of CALXJN010000053.1, from coordinate 11,915 downwards.
ATAGTCTATTGTTTTAGAAGCCTCGCTTACAGCTTGTACAATAGCATCTTTCCAAGATACATTTGATGTACCAGTAATAAGTAAATGTTTTTGAGTTGCCATATAAGTAACCTCCTTTCTGACAATAGATTGATATGTTAACTATTATTAGCAAAATATAAAAATATATGCAAAAAATTAAAAGGTTGTCGTTTAGGATGCATCTAGAATGATCGCAAAATTAACTTAAAGGCACCATTTAGCGAAAAAAATCATATTATAGGAAAGAAACAGTCTAAGAGGTGGAAAAAGTGGAATTTAGAAAAGGAGATATAGTTGGAAGAATCTCTTATGGTAAAGATATACTTTTTTATATAGATAGAATAATAAAAATAAAGGGAAGCAAAAAAGCTTATGCAATCCTTAAACGGAGTAAACTATCGCATAGAAGCAGATGCTCCGCTTGAAGATTTAGAAAAAATTGAACGTAAACAAATTGAAACAGAAAAAAGAGGATTAGACACAAAATTAAAGAAAAGAATTAATGTTGTCGCAAAAGAAATATTTACTAAGGAAAGAAATTTGAACAAAAAAATTACAAATGCAATAATATTACATTTAGACGGAGATAGAAAGTATAGTCAAAAATCAGATAAATATTATAAACAATTAGGATTAAACGCAATAGTTAAAAATGTTCCAGAAAACAGACAACCACAAGTCATAGGAAATTTAATAAAAAAATATAACCCAGATATAGTAGTTATAACTGGACATGATCGGAATGATAAAAAATGGAAGTAATTATAATGATATATATAACTATAGAAATTCAAAATATTTTATAAAATCTGTTGTAGAGGCAAAAAAGGCAAATGCAGGTAAAGACTTAGTAATATTTGCAGGAGCATGTCAAAGTTTTTTTGAAGCAATTATTGCATCACGGAGCAAACTTTGCATCATCTCCAGCAAGAGTATTAATAGATTTTATGGATCCATTAGTTGTAGCAGAAAAAGTTGCAATAACCGATAGAAATAGAATAATTACTGTAAAAGATATATCAAAGGAACTTCGGAGATGACGGGAAAAGAGTCGGAGGAAGATACGCAAAAGGCAAGGCTTAGTAGAGTAAGGATTTATTTAATTTTGTCGCTTTCCTTGCTGGGGCAGACTTTGAAATGATTTAGGAGAAGTCTGCCCCATTCGCCGTCGCTTTCAGCTCCGTTATTCGCTGCGCGGATTCGCACAAAATTAAATAAATCCTTACTCTGTAACAATATTGCAATACAATTGTAATACAAATGTAACATGAATACACTGGCTCACGAAACCCTTGCCAGAAGCTACTTTCGAGAAATTACAAGAAAAGAGACTTTTTGACATTTTTTGGTAAAAATGGTATAATTTCGTCATCTTAGTAAAGCAGGTGATCAAATGATTTACAGGAATGATATAACAAGCTTAAGAGAAAATATTGGAGAAAAAATCGGACAAAAGATAATAGTCAGAGGTACTCTTCGGAAGAAGTAAATTTTTTGAGAAGGAGGCTACTTTACAAAAAGCATATCCAAATCTATTTGTTGTAAAATATGACGAAGAAGAGGGAAATGTTACATATAGTTATACAGATGTATTAACAAGAACAATCGACCTCCAAATATTTGATGGAGAAAATTATTCATCAATTGTACCACCAAAACAAGGAAATCGTGTAAGGCTAAGACAAGAAACAGAAGAAACATTAGATTAAATTAAATATTGTTAAAGTAAAATTCCTAAGAAATTAGGAATTTTTTTTGCTCGTCTACATATATATAGTAAAAAAGCGGACTTAGTGTTTACCTATTTTGTAATCACTAATAATTATATAAACGCAATAAATATAAATATAGGGAGGAAATTTAATGATAGACACGTTAAAAGAAAATTTATGTATAAATAAAGCAGTAGGAAGCAAAAACTTTAACATAACAGTACAAGGAGATGCAGTTATACCAGATACAAAGCCAGATATATTAAATTCAATAAATATGACTGGAAACGTATGCTTATATAAAAAAGAAATTTTAGAAGGAAAAATACGACTAGACGGAAATGTAAATATTTATTTAATGTATTTAGCAGATAGTGAAAATGAAAAAATAAGAGGATTTAATACAACAATAGATTTTACAGAAATACTCGATTTCCCAGGGATAGAAAATAATATGATGTTAGATGAAGACATAAATATAAAAGAGTTAGAATGTAAAGTTTTAAATGGGAGAAAAGTAAATATTAAAGCATTATTAGAGGTAAAAGCAGATGTATTTTCAAACGAAAAAGAAGAAATAATAAAAGAAATTAATAATGTAAAAGATATCCAAACACAAGTTAAAACATTAAAAATCAATTCATTAGTAGGTCAAAACACAACAAAGGCAGCTGCAAAAGAAACACTTATCATTGATGACACAGACGGATTAGTAGACATTTTAAATTTAGAATTCAATTTAATAAATAGAGACACAAAAATAAGCTATAATAAAGTACTTGCAAAAACAGATGTTGAAATCAGAATCCTATATTTAACAGAAAGTGGAAAAATAAAATTATTAGAAGAAACTATTCCACTAATGGGATTTATAGACATAGTTGGAGTATCAGAAGATAATATATGCTATGTTAAATATAAATTAAAAAATGTAATAATAAAACCAAATAGCAGGGAAGAACATTCAATAAATGCAGAAATAGAATTTGAAATATCTGCTAAAGTATTTGAAAATAAAGAGATAAATATCATACAAGACTTATACAGCCCTAGTCAAAATTTAAGTTTTAATGAAAACAAAATAAGCACAATGGTTGATATGAAAAATACATCAGATATAATAAACGTAAGAGAAAAGATAAAATTAGAAGACATGGAATATACTAAAATATGTGATGTACAATTAAAACCAATTATAAACGAAACTAAAATTATGAAAGATAAAGTAATAATGGAACGGAGAAATTGGACTAAAATTTTTACTTACAAATAGCAATGAAGATAGCATTATAACATTAGACAAAAACATTCCATTTAATATTACACAAGCAATAGAAGGAATAAAAGAAGGAAGTGAGCTAAAATTATATATAGCACCGAAATTTAGAGAATTTATTACAGATAATATGGAAGTTACTGCTAAAATAGATTTAGAAATAAACATAAATTCATATAATTTAGAAAAAGTCAATGTAATAGATAATATCGAAGAAACAGAAGGAGAAGAAGAACACCCATATAGTATGGTAATATATTTTGTAAAGCCAGGAGATACATTGTGGAAAATAGCTAAAAAATACAAAAGCACAGTAGACGATATAGCAAGAATAAATAATATAGAAAATCCAGACAAAATTGATGTAGGAATGCAACTATTTATACCAAAATGCTCAATATGTGGAACAGCAGTAAGAGCACAGGCATAATATAATATATGGATAAAATATATTCTAGAAAAAGATTAAAAATTCCCAAAATATTATTTGAAGATTTTTCAAACAAAAAAGAAAATACAAGAAAAACAAAAATATTTAAAATTGCAATAATACTTATTATTGCAATTTGTGTAATGGTAAGATGTATAAAAGGATTAAATCCAATATTAAATAAGTTATGCATTGATGTAAGCAGAAAAGAGGCAACTATTATATCAAACCAAAAAGCCACAGAAGTAATGGCAAATTATGAGTATGAAGATTTAGTAAAAATATATAAAGATGAAAATGGAAATATAACAATGCTTGAGGCAAATATAATAGCAATAAATGAAATCACATCAGATATAGCAATAAAAATACAAGAAGCATTTTCAGAAAATGAACAAAGCAAAGTTTATATAAACATTCGGAAGCATTACAGGAACTAAAATCTTGTCAGGAATAGGACCAAGAATACCAATAAACTTATCTATAACAGGAACTGTTACAACAAAAGTAAGAAGTGAATTTGAAAGCACACGGAATAAATCAAGCAATACATAGATTATATTTAGATGTAACATCAGAAGTAAGTATACTGACACCATATGATACAATTGAAGATAGCATAAGTAATGAAGTAGTACTAATAGAAAATGTAATTGTCGGATTAGTTCCTTCTACATATTATAATTTAGAAGGTATGGAAAATGAAAGTATGTTAGATGTAATAAAATAGTGTAGTGGTAAATACCAGCTACACTATTATGCCCTTTTGTAAGGTTTAGTTTCATCGGTAATATTAAGTAAATAATCAACAGATACTCCATAAAATAAAGATAATTTTATTAAAATTTTTGTCGGAATATCATTTTTACCTATTTCATATTGAGAATAACCTGTTTGAGACATGTCAAGGTAATTTGCAACTTGAACTTGAGTCAAATCTTTGTCTTGTCTTAGTTCTCTTAGCCTATTATACATATGTGCCCCCCTATTTAAAATAATATATATTTTTGGCTTTTGACCTTACTAATTTATATTTTAAAACAAGTTAAACAAACGTAACATAAAATAACACGAAACAAGTTATATTTTATGCGAAATAAAATTGTTTAAGTTAAAAAATAAAGGGAAATATGGTATTATACTATGAATATTGAAGCAATATATATAAATTTGTAAAACCAAAGAAAATATAGATAAAAATCAATAAAAACGTTGACAGCTGGGCAAAATGAGTGTATAATAATTATGTACTAAAATGAGACTTAAGGAGAGTGGAAACAAATTCCACTCTCTATGTGTGTTAAGGCGAAAGGAATGATGTATTTGGCAAACATAGAAGACAAAGTGCAAAACTTAATAGAACGGTAAAATAAATAGTCTTGGATATGATTTATATGATGTAGAATATGTAAAAGAACGGAAAAGACTATTTTCTACGAATATATATTGATAAAAAAGAAGGAATAGGACTAAAAGACTGTGAAAAAGTTTCAAATGAAATAAATGATATTTTGGACGAAGCAGATTATATAGATAAACAATATTTCCTAGAAGTATCTTCACCAGGAATAGAAAGAATTCTAAAAAAAGATAAACATTTAAAGCAAAACTTAGGAAGTGAAATTGAAATAAAACTATTTAGACCAATAGATAAAAAGAAAAGCTTAGAAGGTACTTTAGAAAAATTTGATGAAGAAAAAATATATATAAAAATAGATGAAGACGAAAAAGAAATAAATAGAAAAGATATAGCACAAATAAAAACAAAATATAATTGGTAAATAGAAAGGAAGATAAAAAATGAAAGCAATTGATAATAAAGAGTTAGAAAGTGCATTAGAAACATTAGAAAAGGAGAAAGGAATAAAAAAAGAATATTTAATAGAACAAATAGAAGCAGCATTAATCACAGCATATAAAAATAATTATAAAGATAGTGAAAATGTTAAAGTAGTAGTAGATAGAGTAACAGGAGAAACACATATATATTCAGTAAAAGAAATAGTAGAAAAAGTAGAAAATCCAGTTACTCAAATAACAAAAGCTGAAGCTGCAAATATAAATAAACAATTAGAAATAGGAGATACAGTTGATGTAGAAATAAACCCTAGAAATTTTGGAAGAATTGCAGCACAAACAGCAAAACAAGTAATAATACAAAAATTAAGAGAAGCAGAAAGAGAAATAGTATTTGGAGAATTCAATGACAGAAAAGGAGAAATAGTTTCAGGCTTAGTTCAAAAAGCAGATGCAGGAGCAGTAGTATTAGACCTTGGTAAACTAGAAGGAATAATGCCAACAAAAGAACAAATACCAACAGAAAAATATAAAGTAAATGATAAAGTAAAAGGATATGTTCTAGACGTTGTAAAAGGAACAAAAGGTGCACCTCAAGTTATAGTTTCAAGAGCAGCAGGAGAATTTGTAAAGAAATTATTTGAATTTGAAATACCTGAAATATATGAAGGATTAATTGAAGTAAAAAGTGTATCAAGAGATCCAGGAAACAGATGCAAAGTTGCAGTTCATGCACAAAACGAAAATATAGATCCAGTAGGTTCTTGTGTAGGACAAAAAGGTGTTAGAATTCAAAATATAATAAATGAATTAAACGGCGAAAAAATAGATGTTATAGAATGGAATGAAGATCCAGCAATATTTATTTCATCAGCACTACTCCCAGCAAAAGTAATGGCAGTAGATATAAACGAAGAAGAAAAGTCAGCAAGAGTAATAGTTCCAGACGACCAATTATCACTTGCAATTGGTAAAGCAGGACAAAATGCAAGACTTGCAGCAAAACTTACAAATTGGAAAATAGATATAAAATCAGAAACTCAATTTAGAGAAATGCTTGAAAAAATGCAAAAAGAAAATGAAGAAGTAACAGAGGAAAATAATGAAGAATAGTAAAGAGATAAGAACATGTATGGGTTGCAGAAAAAAAGAAAACAAACATAACTTAATACGCATAGTAAACAATAAAACAGACGGAGTAATGATAGACAAAATGCAAAAATTAGAAGGAAGAGGAGCCTATATATGTAAATCAGAAGAATGTCTTAATAAAGCTATTAAAAACAAAGCACTATCAAGAGCTTTGAAAACAAATATTGATAATGATAAATATAACGAATTGAGAGGTGTACTACTTGACAAATAAAGAAAAAATTTTGGGAACAATTGGACTTGCTGCAAGAGCACGGAAAATTAGTCTCAGGAACAGATGCTGTATTAGAAAGTATAAAAAACAATAAAGTCAAATTAGTAATAATATCAAAAGATATATCAGAAAAATCTAGAGAAAATATAGAATTTGTTTGTACTAATAATAAAATTCAAGTAATAGAATTAAGTACAATGGAAGAACTCGGTAAAACAATAGGAAAAAGAAATAGAGCAATTTTAGGCATAAAAGATGAAAGCTTTTCGAAGCGGAATATTAGAAAAATATAACGGGGGTGATTTGCTATGAGTAAAATAAAAATACACGAGTTAGCAAAAAAATTAAATAAACAAAGTAAAGAAGTTATGGAAGCGGCAAACAGATTAGGGCTAGATATAAAAAGCCATTTAAATACAGTAGATGAAGAAACAGCAAAAAAAATAGAAAAGGAAATGGAAAAAACAAAAATGGAAAAAAAGAATAATGCTACCTCAAAGCATGAAGAAAATAAAAAGGAAAAAGCAAATACTACACCTGTAATAATTAGGAGAGAAGTTATAATTTCTGATGAGGAGCTTGCAAAACAAGAAAAGCAAAAAGAAGAAAAAGAAAACAAAACAAGAAAAGATGTTGGATTTGTAGAAAGAAATAGAAATAAAGAATACAATATTGTTTATAGAAATAAACCTTCAAAACCTATGACAGCAAGCGAACTATTTGGAATACCAGCAAAGCCAAAAAAAGAAGAACCTAAAAAAGAGGAAAAAGAAGAAGTAAAAGAAATAAAAGAAGAAAAAAAGGATGTTGAAGTAAAAAAAGAAGATATGCAAAAAGAAGAAACAAAAAAAGTAGAAGAACCTCAAAAAATAAAAGAAAGTATAAATGATACAGAAAATAGAAATAATAATTTTAAACAAAACAATGAGCATAATGAAAAAAATAAATTCCAAAATAATAAACCAAAATTTGAAAATAACCGTCAAAGAAATTTTGAAAACAATAATCGTAGACAAAATAACTTTAACAGGAATAATAGCGAAAACAGAGATAATAGACGCAATTTTGAAAAAGGTAATAAATTTCAAAATAGAAATAATGGAAACTTCAAAAATAATCAAAGAAAGTCTTTAGATGAAAAAGGAATAGAAAAAAATATAAAAAACATTATGGCTCAAGACTTAGGCGAAAAAGAAACAACACGCGAATACAATAGAAGTATGACTAAACAAAAAAATAATAAAAATAATTTAGACGAAAATAGACAAAGAAAAAATGCTAAATCAAGAAAAGATGAAAGCTTTGATACAGGAAAACTAAAAAATTTAAAACAAGAAAGCAAACTTTCAAATATGTTTGGAGACATAGAAGGAGGAATGCTAGATTACTATGATTTAACAACAGTAAGAGGAAAAAGAGGCAAAAAGAAAAACAATCCAAATGAAGAAAGAAACAAACAAAAAATATTTAAGTTGACAGAAATAACAATACCAGAATCAATAACAGTAAAAGATTTAGCACAAGAAATGAAGAAAACAACAGGTGAAATAATCAAAAAATTATTAGATTATGGAATAATGGCAACAGTAAATAACGAAATAGACTTTGACACAGCATATTTAATAGCTCAAGATTTTGGAATTACAGCAACTAAGAAAGAAGTTGTAACAGAAGAAGACATACTATTTGATGATTCAGAAGACAAAGCAGAAGACTTAGTATCAAGACCACCAGTAATAGTAGTTATGGGGCATGTTGACCATGGAAAAACATCGCTTCTTGATGCAGTTAGGTCAACTAATGTAATAGAAGGAGAAGCAGGAGGAATTACACAACATATAGGTGCATACCAGGTTGAAATAAACGGAAGAACAATAACTTTCCTAGATACACCAGGACACGAGGCATTTACAAGTATGCGTGCAAGAGGTGCACAAGTTACAGATATTGCAATATTAGTAGTTGCTGCAAATGATGGAGTAATGCCTCAAACAGTAGAAGCAATAAACCATGCAAAAAACGCAAACATTCCAATAATAGTTGCAATAAATAAAATAGATGTAGAAGGTGCAAACCCAGAAAAAGTAAAACAAGAATTAATGAAATATGACTTAGTACCAGAAGAATGGGGAGGAAATACTGTTTTTGTTGAAATTTCAGCAAAGAAAAGAATAAATATCGACGGATTACTCGAAATGGTACTATTAGTTGCAGATATGCAAGAATTAAAAGCAAACCCGAAGAAACAAGCAAAGGGTGTCGTAATTGAAGCAAGACTTGATAAAACAAGAGGACCAATCGCAACAATGCTTGTACAAAGAGGAACACTTGATGTAGGAGATACAATAGTTGTTGGCTCAGTTATAGGAAGAATAAGAGCAATGGCAAATGACAAAGGAAAGAAAGTCAAAAAAGCTGGACCTTCTACACCAGTTGAAATAATTGGATTAACAGAAGTACCAGAAGCCGGAGAAACTTTCTACGAAGTAAAAGATGAAAAAACAGCTAAACACCTAATAGAAAAGAGAAAACGTCAAGCAAGAGAAAAATCTATAAATGCAATGTCAACAGTAAGCTTAAATGATTTATTTTCACAAATAGAAAAGAATAAATTAAAACAATTAAACTTAATTGTTAAAGCAGATGTTCAAGGAACAGTAGAAGCTGTAACAAGTAGCTTAGAAAAAATTTCAAATGACGAAGTTAAAGTAAAAGTCATACATGCAAATGTGGGAGGAGTTACAGAATCAGATGTTACACTTGCTAAAGTTGCAAATGCAATAATTATAGCTTTTAACGTAAGACCAGAGCCAATTGCAAAAGAAATGGCACAAAAAGAAGGAATAGAAATTAAACAATATTCAGTAATATATAAGGCAATAGAAGACGTAGAAGCTGCAATGAAAGGAATGCTAGATCCAACATTTGAAGAAAAAGTTATAGGAAATGCAGAAATAAGACAAACATTTAAAGTAAGCAATGTTGGAACAATTGCAGGATGCTACGTATTAGACGGAAAAGTTACAAGACATGCAGGAGTAAGAGTAATTAGAGACAATGTCGTAATACATGAAGGAAAGTTAGCTTCACTTAAGAGATTTAAAGACGATGCAAAAGAAGTTGCAGCAGGTTATGAATGCGGTTTACAAATCGAAAACTTTAATGATATTAAAGAAGGAGATATGCTAGAAATATTTGTCATGGAAGAAGTAAAAAAATAGTTTAAGTTTTGGCAATGTTAGTTTTAGAAATAAAATATATAAATGAAAGGAGAAGTAAAACATGTTAACAAACAAAGCAAAAAAAGAATTCCAAGACAGAGTATCTATAGACAAAGCAAAATATTCTAGAATAGTAAGACAAAATATTTTAAAATCTAAATTTGCAAAAGCGTCACAAAATAGAAAAAGGGAGGAGAGAGATGACGAGCAAAAATAGTAATCGTTTAGGGCGAATAGATGAGGAATTAAAAAAAGAGATAAGTAATATAATTAATTATGAACTCAATAATCCTAAAATTACTGGAATGATAAGTGTAACAAGAGCGAAAATTACACCAGACTTAAAATATGCCAAAATATATGTAAGCATCTTAAATGCAAAAAATGTAAAAGATACACTTGCCAATTTAAAAAAGTCATCAGGATTTATAAGAAGTGAAATTGCCAAAAGAATCAATTTAAGAATTACACCAGAGCTTATATTTGTACTTGATGACTCTATAGAATATGGCGCAAAAATAGACCAGATATTAAAGGAAATATTACCTAAGAAAGAAGATTAAATAAAAGGAGTTAACTTATGACATTAGATAACATTAAAGAAGAGATAGAAAAAGCAAAGACAGTTATAATACTTACTCACGAATCACCAGACGGAGATGCAATAGGAAGCTCACTTGCTATGTATCAAGCATTAAAGCAAATGGGCAAAGAAGTAGACATAGTTATACCAGAACATCCAAAAACATTTGATTTTTTACCATGTGCAAATGAGATAAAAAAAGCAGGAAGAGACGATATAGAATATGATTTAGGAATCGCACTAGACTGTACAGATACAACAAGGCTAGAAGGATTTAATCCTTGGTATGATACAGCAAAAGTAAAAATATCAATAGACCACCATGGTACAAATGCAATGTTTGCAGATTACAATTATGTAGATCCTGTAGCGCCAGCATGTGCTCAAATATTAATTGTAGTACTTACAAGTATGGGAATAAAAATTGACAAAGATATTGGAACATGCATATTAACAGGAATAATTACAGACACTGGTGGGTTTAAATATGACGGAATAACAACAGAAACTTTTGAATTTACAGCAAGCTTAATGAGAATAGGCGTAAATGTTTCAGAAGTATATAAAAAAGTATTGCAAGTAAAAACAAGAGCAAATTTTGAACTTACAAAACTTGCAGTAAATAGAATGGAATTTTTTGAAGACGGCAAAATTGCATTTACATATATAACAAAAAAAGACGAAGAAAATGCAAATGCACAAACACGGAGACCATGAAGGATTAGTTGAAATGGGAAGAGACCTAGAAGGAGTTGAAGTATCTGTATTTTTAAGAGAAACAGATAAAGGATATAAAGCATCACTTCGCTCAAACAATTATGTAAATGTTGCAGAAGTTGCCTCAATATTTAGCGGCGGAGGTCATATTAGAGCAGCTGGTTGTACACTTCCATATACTTTAAATCTCGCAAAAGAAAAAATAGTTGATAGAGTAAAATTATTTTTAAAATAGGTAATTTATGGACGGAATTTTAATTATAAATAAACCAGAAAACTATACATCACATGATATAGTTTATAAGGTAAAAAAGATATTAAATGAAAAAGTAGGACATACAGGAACTTTAGATCCCTTGGCAACAGGGGTTCTTCCTTTACTTGTCGGAAAAGGAACAAAGATATCTAAATATTTAATAGAACATGACAAAATTTACGAAGCAAAAATAAAACTTGGTATCAAAACAGACACACTAGATAGAGAAGGCAAAATAATAGAAGAAAAGCAAGTAAAAAATTTAGAAAAGGAAAAGGTAGAAGAAGTTATAAATTCATTTAAAGGAAAGCAAACACAAACACCACCAATTTATTCAGCGATAAAGATAAATGGCAAAAAACTATATCAATATGCAAGAGAAGGAAAGAATATTGAAATCCCCAAACGAGAAATAGAGATTTATGATATAAAGCTTGAATTTATAGATACAAATGAAAAAATAATAGGGATAACAGTTCACTCTTCAAAAGGTACATATATAAGGAGTTTATGTAGTGATATTGCAGAAAAATTAG
>CALXJN010000052.1 GCA_944388635.1 uncultured Clostridia bacterium | reverse complement strand
GGAACAAGTAATTCACAACTTACGACAGATACAACTGCAGAGTGGAGAATATTATATTCAACAGATACAAAATTGATGATAACGACAGAAATTCCAATACATAGTGGCTTCAAATTAAGTGGAATTAATGGATATAATAATGGAGTACTTTTACTAAATAATGCATGTAAGGAATTATATAGTAATAAGCTTTTAGGAGCAGTAGGAAGAAGTATGAATATAGAAGATATAGAAAAAGTATCGACATTTGATAAAACAACTTATGAAAATTACGGAAAAGAACTTACTGATACTGGAGGAAATAGTAGATATCCTAATATATTTGCATTAGAAATAACAGGAGCTCCAGAAGGAATATTTGGAACAAGATATAATCTAAGTGACCAAGATGAATACATAACTGGGAGCTCAAATAGGAAAAATATTCTTAAAGGAAAAGCAACATATTATACTTATGAAATAACAGCAACATATATGAATTCAATATATTTACAACTGCTTAGATATAAACCAGGAACAACAGATAATCTAAACGGATATTGGCTTGCAACTAGATGTGTTTGGTATGATGATGGATGGTTTAATTATGAGATGTTTTCAATAAATAAAGGTAGTGTAATTCCAAATAAGTTAGCAGCTTCAGATGATATTACAGTCAATTATTATCTTCGCCCAGTTGTAGAGATAGATTTATCTAAAGTTAATGTAGGAGTATCAGGAGACGGTTCAAAGTATAGTCCATATAGCTTAACAGCAAGAACAGAAAATCAATAAGAATTTATAACTTATTCCAGTATGCTTGGCTTCCATGAAATATGTGTAAGATAAAAACTTCAAAAGATATATTATCGACTTCAAAAACAATAATAAAATTATTAACAATAGCTTTTCTAATATTTCGATGTTTATATTTTGAAATTAAAAGTTTGGGATAACGCTCTGGAAATAAGTTTAAATTGAAAATTGTTTTTTTAATCTTAGAATATAAAACTTTTGCAGTATTAGGAGAGGATAGAGTGAAATAAATATAATAATATATTTCGTCAAGTTCCTCCCTAAACTGCGAAGTAATATTTATTGAGTATTCATTCATTTATTTTATATTTTTCCTCCATTTCTTTAAAAAATTGTTTAGCAGGAATGTAATTACCTTCCTTTACATCGTTTAGACCTTTTTCAATTTTTTTAATTAAATCTTTTTGGGTTTCTTTAAAATTTGAGATATTAATATTTTTAATTGAATTTGTATAAGAATTAATCATAGAAAAAACTCCTTTCGAAAAAATATTATAATTATTATATATTAAAAATTATATAATTACAACAATTTCATGAAGAATACAAAATAATATACATATTTCTTAAATAATCTTTCTAAAAATTTCTTAAAAATTACTTCTTTTTATAAAACTTTTATGATAAAATTACATATATAAATAAAAACAAAAGGAGAAAAAGTTATGGATAAGAAGAGAATAGCAATTATCGCAGGGGCAGTTGTAGTAGTCGGAATAATTATAGGTGCAATATTATACTTAAATTACGAACTTACAAAAAGCAAACCAGAAGATGTTTTTAATGCTTATATATCACATCTTCAAAACGGTGAATATGAGCAGATGTATGAGTTATTAACAGATGATGCAAAAGCAGCATACAGCCAAGATGTATATGTTTCAAGAAATAAAAATATATATAATGGGATAGAGGCTGCAAACATAAGTGTACAAAATATAAATGTACAAGAAAATAGAAATGGAACAGCTACAATTTCATATAATATGTCAATGGACACTTTGGCAGGAGAAATAAGCTTTGCAAATATAATAGAATTAGCTAAAAACCAAGAAAAAGTATATAGAATAGAATGGTCATCTGAAATGATTTATCCAGATTTAGATGATACAGAAAAGGTAAGAGTTAACACAATAACTGCTAAAAGAGGAAATATATATGACAGAAATAATGTACTTATTGCAGGAGAAGGAACAGTATCTTCTGTTGGTCTAGTTCCAGGAAAAATGAATGAAAACCCAGAGGAAGATATAAAAAAAGTATCTGAATTACTAGAAATGTCAGAAGATAGAATAAACAATTTACTTAATGCTTCATATGTCAAAGATGATACATTTGTTGCATTAACAGATGTTGCAAAAGAAAATTATGATTTAAAAGAAAAGCTTTTACAAATACCGGGAATACAAATAAATGACTCAACAGCAAGAGTATATCCTTATGGAGAAGAATTGGCACATTTAGTTGGATATGTACAAAATATCACAGCAGAAGAGTTAGAAGAAAACAGCAACCAAGGTTATACAGCAAATAGTGTTATTGGAAAAACAGGTTTAGAGAAAATATATGAGGATAGACTAAGAGGACATGATGGTTCAGAAATATATATAACAGATAGTCAAGGAAATAGAAATCAAACAATTGCAAAAATAGATGTACAAAATGGAGAAGATATTAAACTTACAATAGATGTAAGTATTCAAAAATACGTATATGACGAATTTAAAAATGATAAATCAGCAGTTGTTTTAATGAATCCAAAAACAGGAGAAATACTTGCAATATGTAGCACTCCTTCATATGATACAAATGACTTTATATTAGGTATAACTAATAGTAAATGGGAAAGTTTGCAAAATGATGCAAATAATCCATTATACAATAGATATCAAGCAAGCTACGCACCTGGCTCATCATTTAAACCAATTATTGGAGCAATGGGGCTTACAACAAACAAAATAACTAAAGATGAAGATTTTGGAAGAAGTGGAACAAGTTGGCAAAAAGATAGTTCTTGGGGAACATATAATGTAACAACACTTACAACATATAGTGGACCTGCAAATTTAGCAAATGCGTTAATATATTCAGATAATATATATTTTGCAAAAACTGCGCTTAAAATTGGTGCAAGTACTTTAGCAAGTGAATTAAACAAAATCGGGTTTAATAAACAAATAGATTTTGAGCAAGCAATGACAGCGTCTAAATTTGCAAATAATGATACTTTTGATAGTGAAATACAGCTTGCAGATACAGGATATGGTCAAGGAAAAGTGCTTGTAAATCCAGTACATATGGCTTCAATGTATTCAGCATTTGTAAACAATGGCAATATGATTAAACCATATATAGAATATAGTGAAAGCCCAAAATCAGAAGTGTATATAGAAAATGCATTTAGTGAAGAGGCTGCAAATACGATAAAAGAAGATTTAATACAAGTTATTGAAAATCCAAACGGAACAGCGCACGATGCTAAGATTAATGGAATAACTCTTGCAGGAAAAACAGGAACAGCAGAAATAAAAGCCTCAAAAGATGATGAAACAGGAACAGAGCTTGGCTGGTTTAATGCATTTATTGCAGATGAAAATAGCTCTAAACAATATTTAATAATAAGTATGGTAGAAGATGTAAAAGGAAGAGGTGGAAGCCATTATCTTTTACCAAAAGTAAAAAGCATTTTCCAAAAAATAATATAAATTGAAGTTAAAAAATTGACAATTTTAAAATAATAATATATAATAATAAATTAGCTTGAATATCATATGATAAATGCTGTATCATATACTAGATAAGAAATTAGAAAACTAAATTCTTATCTAGCTTTTTTAACGATGTAGATATTTTAAGCAAAAAATTTAGAAGAAAGGAAGGATTAACAATGATAAAAAAATTAGCGGAGCAAATAAAACAATATAAAAAAGATGCTATTCTTGCTCCAGTTTTCGTAGCTTTAGAAACGGTCATGGAAGTTATAATACCTTTTCTAATGGCATATCTAATTGACGATGGAATAAATAAAGGGGATATTGACACAATTTATAAAATTGGTGCTTTACTTGTAATAAGCTCAATTGCATCATTAATATTTGGCGTAGTATCTGGAAGAATTGCGTCAAGAGCATCAGCAGGGTTTGCTAAAAATTTAAGACAGAGCATATATTACAAAGTTCAAGAGTTTTCATTTTCAAACATTGATAAGTTTTCAACAGCAAGTATTATTACAAGACATACAACAGATGTAACAAACGTACAAATGGCATTTCAAATGATAATTCGTATAGCTGTTAAAACACCACTATTATTAATCTTTTCTTTAATAATGGCATTTGCAATAAATGCAAAAATATCATTAATGTTTTTAGTTATGATACCATTTTTAGGAATAGGATTATATCTAATTGCAACTAAGGCACATCCAATATTTGAGAAAACATTCTCAATATATGACAAATTAAACAACACTGTACAAGAAAATGTAAACGGTATAAGAGTTGTAAAATCTTATGTAACAGAAGACAAGGAAATACAAAAATTTGATGACACATCAAAAGAAATTTATGCAGGCTTTACAAAAGCAGAAAGATTAGTTGCTTTAAACAGCCCTCTTATGCAATTTACAGTTGATATTGTAATACTTTTAATAGCATGGATTGGTGGAAAATTGATAATTAGCTCAAGCTTAACAACAGGAGAATTAACAAGCTTAATTTCTTATGCAATGCAAATATTAACATCACTTATGATGCTATCTATGGTGCTTGTTATGATTATGATTTCAAGAGCCTCAGCAGAAAGAATTGTAGAAATTCTAAATGAAGAAAGTGATTTAAAGAATAAAGAAAATCCTGTAGAAGAAGTAAAAAACGGAGACATTTCTTTTGAAAATGTTAGCTTTAGTTATGTAGATAATATGAATAAGCTATGCTTAAAAGATATAAATATAGACATTAAATCAGGAGAAACAGTTGGGATAATAGGTGGAACAGGAAGTTCTAAGACAACTTTAGTACAATTAATTCCAAGATTATTTGACGCAACACTTGGTACAGTTAAAGTTGGAGATGTAGATGTAAAAGATTATGATTTAACAGCTTTAAGAAACCAAGTTGCAATGGTTTTACAGAAAAACGTATTGTTTTCAGGAACAATAAAAGAAAATTTACGTTGGGGAGATGAAAAAGCAACAGACGAAGAAATCATTAGAGCTTGCAAACTTGCACAGGCTGATGAATTTATAAATGGTTTCCCAGACGGATATGATACATATATAGAGCAAGGCGGAACTAACGTATCAGGAGGACAAAAACAAAGGTTATGTATTGCAAGAGCATTACTAAAGAAACCTAAAATATTAATATTAGACGACTCTACAAGTGCAGTAGATACAAAAACAGACAGTTTAATTAGAAAAGCATTTAGAGAAGAAATACCAAATACAACAAAAATTATTATTGCACAAAGAGTTTCCTCAGTTGAAGATGCTGACAAGATAATCGTATTAGATAACGGACAAATAAATGGAATTGGAACACACGAAGAACTTCTTAAAAACAATGAAATTTATAGGGATGTATACACTTCACAAGGAGGTAATAAAGTTGAACAAGAAATTTGATTTAGATACAATTAAAAGACTTTTCGGATATATGAAAAGTAAATATAAAATATTACTTATACTTGTAGTTATTTGTATTATTATAAATACAATAGCAAATACAGCTGCCTCATTGTACCTTGAAACTTTAATTGATGATTATATAACACCACTAATTGGAGAGGAAAATCCTAACCTTTCAGCATTTTTAGGGGCAGTAATTTTCATGGCTTTTATGTACATTGTTGGTATAATAACTATTACAATTTATACAAGAGTCATGGTAAGAATATCAGAAGGAACACTTAAAACGATACGTGACGAAATGTTTCAAAAAATGCAAAGATTACCTATCAAATATTTTGATACACATACACATGGCGATATCATGAGCCATTATACAAATGACACAGATACTTTAAACCAAATGATTTCCCAAAGCTTACCACAGATGTTTGCATCTGCAATTACAATAATTGTAGTATTTTCAGCAATGATTATCGCAAATGTTTATTTAACACTTGTAGTTATTGTATCATTAATATTAATGCTATTTATAACAAAGAAAATAGCAGGAAAAAGCTCTAAATATTTTATAAAACAACAAGAAACAGTAGGTAAAGTTAATGGATATATTGAAGAGATGATTAATGGTCAAAAAGTTGTAAAAGTATTTTGCCATGAGGAAAAGGCAAAAGAAGGCTTTGACAAAATTAATGAAGAATTATTTAATAATACATATACAGCAAATAAATATGCAAATATTCTAATGCCTGTGCTTGTAGCACTAGGAAATTTACAATATGCATTAGTTGCAATAGTTCGGAGGAATACTTGCTGTAAATGGTGTTGGAAATATTTCTGTAGGACTAATAGTATCATTCTTACAACTTAGCAAGACATTTACAAGACCAATAGGACAAATTTCTCAACAATTAAACTCTGTAATAATGGCACTTGCTGGTGGAAAGAGAATATTTGAATTAATGGATGAAGAACCAGAACAAGATGAAGGATATGTAACACTTGTTAATGCTAAATATGAAGACGGAAAATTGGTTGAGACAAAAGAAAGAACAGGGATATGGGCTTGGAAACATCCTCATCATGACGGAAGACTTGAATATGTCGAACTAAAAGGACATATTGAATTATTTGATGTAGATTTCGGCTATGAATTAAATAAAATCGTTTTACATGATATAAGTTTATATGCAAAACCAGGACAAAAAATAGCATTTGTTGGAGCAACAGGAGCAGGAAAAACAACTATTACAAACCTTTTAAATCGTTTTTATGATATTGAGGACGGAAAAATACGTTATGACGGAATAAATATAAACAAAATAAAGAAAGACGATTTAAGACGTTCACTAGGATTAGTTTTACAAGATACTAACCTATTCACAGGAACTATAAAGGATAATATAAAATATGGCAGAGAAGATGCAACAGACCAAGAAGTAATCGCAGCTGCAAAACTTGCAAATGCACATGATTTTATTATGAGACTTCCAAATGGATATGATACCTATTTGACAGGAAATGGAGCGAGTTTATCACAAGGACAAAGACAGCTACTTTCGATTGCAAGAGCAGCGATAAAGGATCCGCCAGTTATGATACTAGATGAAGCGACTTCAAGCATTGATACAAGAACAGAAAAAATAGTACAAGACGGAATGGATAAATTGATGGAAGGAAGAACGGTATTTGTAATAGCTCATAGACTTTCAACAGTAAGAAATTCAAAAGCAATAATAGTACTTGACCATGGAAGAATAATTGAAAGAGGAGACCATGAACAGTTACTTGAAATGAAAGGAACATATTATCAATTATATACTGGTGCTTTTGAATTAGAGTAAATTACAAAAATAATTGTTTTAATACGAAAAATAGCTCGAGAAATTTCTTGAGCTATTTTTTTGAGTTAACATAAGACTGGACTTTTCGCAAAAATTGTTGTATAATAATATATTGTAAATATACACACGGATTTGTTTAGAGAGGAAGCAAGATAATATGAATAAAAAGAAATTAACTCCAGA
Source organism: uncultured Clostridia bacterium (assembly GCA_944388635.1). Classification (GTDB taxonomy): domain Bacteria; phylum Bacillota; class Clostridia; order TANB77; family CAG-508; genus JAAWPK01. The sequence goes on along the minus strand of CALXJN010000052.1, from coordinate 5,744 downwards.
AGAGGAGAGAATAAAAACAGTTGAAAGAGCCTTAAAAGAGAGAGGATATGCTTTTAAGAAAAAAGTAATGAATTATGAAGAATTTGAGAAATTGTATTTACCATATATGACACATGTAGATGCAGAAACTTTTGCAGAAATATTAGGAATTAGCTATAACAGCTGGATTAAGATTAAAAGTATTATAGATACCGCTAAGGAAGAAAACGTAAGCGGATTAGAAGCACTTAACCAAAGAAATGAAAGAATAACAGGTGAATTAAGAGCAAAGGGATACATAAATAAATTTATAAGTTATCCAGAATTTTTGAAACTATATGAACCATATAAAGGAGAAATTTTAGAAGAGGACTTTGCTTTACTTTTAGGCATATCTTATAGTAATTTGTATAGGTTAGCACACGAAAAAGGAAGAAAGTCTAAAGTATCATCTATAGAATATTTATATATGTCTGAAGAAAGAAAAAATGAAATAATAGAAGAAATAAAAATGACAGGCTATGCAAACAAATTAATAAATTATGAGACTTTTTTAATGCTTTATGCACCGTATAGAGGAGAGATTTCAGAAAATGATTTTGCTTTACTTTTAGGGATAAGAGAAAGTGCACTTAGAAATATGAAATATGTAGGAGGAATGGCAGAAGTCTTTAGACCACATTGTAAAACAATTTCAAGAGAAAGAAAGCAAGAGATACAAGAAGAAGTAAGGAATACTAGATATTTTGATAAACTTATAAACTATGAGGAATTTTCAGCATTATATGATAGATATAGAGATGAAATGTCTGAGGAAGATTTTGCTTTAATATTAGGAATTACACATTCAAATTTTATGGGAATGAAAAATGGCACTAAAAGAGGTAGAGTATTGAAGAAAAAAGAGGATTTAGAAAGTGAAGAAAAGCAAGAGAATAAAACTAGTATAGACGACATTGAAAGCCAGTTATATGAAGGAATGACTCCAATTGAAGTAATGAAGTTATGTGCAGAAAACGGAATAGATAAAAAAGAAGCGATAGATTATTGCATAACTAGATTTAATCTAACAAAAAGAAAATTATTAGGAATGATGAACCAAACTCTTGGAATAAAAGAAAGATTAGCTAAAAGAAAAGTAGGAAAGGTTTATTCAGGGAATGAAGAAAGATAATTTAAAAAAATTTTAATATAAAATGTTGAAATATATCAAAATATGGTATAATATTATTGTTATTTTATTAAACAAAGGTGAAATATGAAGATATTGATATTATCATGTGGAACTGGCGGAGGACACAATTCGGCAGCTCTTGCAGTAAAAGAAGAATTAGATAGAAGAAATATAGAAAATGAATTTAAGGAATATTTGGAGATTGTTAACAAAAGAGTTAAAGACTATGTAAATGGACTTTATATTAGGTCAACTAAGAGAAATGGTAAAGTATTTAAAGCAGCATATAAGTTAGGAGAATTATATAGAAAAACTAAAATAAAATCTCCTGTATACGCATTAAATAGTTTTTCTAAGAAAAAATTATACGAATACATAAAAGACAACAAATTTGATTATGTTGTAACTACACACCTTTTCGCAGCACAAGCTTTAACAACTGTAAAAAAACAGTTTAACATACATTTTGTTGCAATTGCAACAGATTATGTGTGTATACCATTTTGGGAAGAAACTAATCCAGATTATTTTATAATTCCAAGTGGAGAACTAAAAAAAGGCTTTTTAGAAAGAGGAATAAAAGAAGAAAAGCTTATTCCGCTTGGAATTCCTGTATCAGCTAATTTTAGTTTAGAATATGATAAGGAAAATGTAAAAGAAGAATTGAATTTGTCAAAAGACAAAAAATATATTTTAATTTTAACAGGAAGCATGGGCTTTGGGAATACTATAGACATATTAGAAAAGCTAGAAGAAAAAGCAGAGAATAATATAGGCTTTATAGTATCTTGTGGAAATAATAAAAAATTATTGAATATATTAAAAGAAAAAAACAAAAATAACACAAATATTTTGCTATTGCCATTTATTAAAGATATATATAGATATATGAGAGCAAGTGATGTAGTACTTAGCAAACCAGGAGGACTCACATCTACAGAAATTGCAACTATGAATAAGCCTTTTATTCACACAATGCCAATACCAGGATGTGAAAACTATAATGCAAATTATTTTAATGAAAAAAACATGTCAATAAAGTGTAATACAGTTAATGAAATCGTAGATAATACATATAAATTATTATATGATGAAAATCTAAAAAATGAAATGATTGAAAATCAAAAGAAATATATTGATAAAAGAGCTTGTATAAAAATTTGCAATTTTATAATAAAACAAATACAAGAGATAGAGGAAGATAAATGATAGAAAAAGAAGAAATAATTGAAGAAAATACAGAAGAAGTGGATTTATTTGATTCATGGAGAAGCTTAGAATTTAATATAGATGAAGATTACGATTATGTGCCTAATAACTTAAGTTTTAGGCTTCTTTCTGATACTTTATATTTTTTAATAGCATATCCAATACTTAAAATTTTAACTAAAATTATTTATGACTTAAAAATAGAAGGTGAAGAAAATATAAGATATTTTGAAAATGGTGCTGTTACAATATCTAACCATGTTTTAGTATTGGACTGTGCTATGATAGGTCTTGCTTGTGGTTTTAGAAAAGAGCATTTTACAACTCTTGCTAAAAGTTTTAAAATACCTGTTGTTAGAAGGCTAATAAAACTATTAAAAGCCATACCTATTCCAGAAGAAATAAGCAATAAAAAGAATTTCTTTAGGGCAATAGATAAATTATTACAAGAGGGAGAAATAGTACATTTTTACCCAGAGGCTTCACTTATACCGTATTGCAAAAATATAAGAAAATTCAAAAACGGTGCGTTCGAATTTAGTATTAGAAATAATGTGCCAATTGTTCCAATGGTAATAAAATTTAGGAAGCCAGAAGGACTAAGGAGAATTTTTAAAAACAAACCTGATGTGACACTTAAGGTTTTAAAACCTATGTATGCAGAAGGAATGCAAGTTGATGAATTTAGAGATAAAGTATATGAGACAATGAATAATGAATAAAACTATTGACAAACTTTTATATTTAATAATATTATATAATAAGTAAGAAAGAAGATAATTATCTTTTTTCTTTTATAATTGGTTTATGACCTAAAGAGAAGAGGCATAAATATGTTAATGGTTAAAAAATTTGGTGGCACATCTGTTGCAGACAAAGATAAAATCTTCAATGTTGTAAATAGATGTGCAGAAGATTATAAGAAAGGAAATGAAATTGTTTTAGTTCTTTCTGCTATGGGAAAACATACAGATGAACTTGTATCACTTGCAAATGAAATTAATTCAAATGTACCAAAGAGGGAAATGGATATGCTATTTACCGTTGGAGAACAAATAACGGTTTCTTTAATGGCAATGGCATTTGATAAATTTGGTATTCCAGCAGTATCTTTAAATGCTTTCCAAGTTAAAATGTTAACAGATAATAACTATGGAGATGCGAAAATTATTAAAATCGAAACTGAAAGAATCAAAAAAGAATTAAATGAAAATAAAATAGTAATTATTACAGGGTTCCAAGGAATAGATAGTGAAAATAATTATACAACTCTTGGAAGAGGAGGTTCAGATACAACAGCGGTTGCAGTAGCAGCAGCTCTTAAAGCTGATTCGTGTGAAATATATACAGATGTAGAAGGGGTTTTCACAGCAGATCCGAGAATTGTAAATAATGCACTAAAACTTGAAAATATTTCATATGATGAAATGCTTGAGTTTTCGAATTTAGGAGCAGGAGTTTTGCATAATAAATCTGTAGAAATTGCAAAGAAAAATAATATTAAATTAATTGTTAGGTCTAGTATGTCAAGAAGAAGCGGAACAACGGTATCCAATTTTTGCTATAAATATTGTAATTTACCCAAAATTACAGGTGTTACTGCAAATGGTAACATAATATCTATTGTCGGCATAGATATAAACTTAGAGATAAAAGACAGAATAATTGAAACTTTGAATAAGAATAATCTTGAATTTAAAGATTTAGATAAAACAAATATGCATATCTCATTTACAGTGGATGAAGAAAATATAAATCCAAGTATAAGATGTATGCATGATTTATTCTTTAAGAAGTAGGAGGTAGATTATGGATAAAAGATATAAGTTAGCATTAGTTGGAGCAACAGGAGTAGTAGGAGAAGTTGCAAGAAAAGTATTAGAGGAAAAGAAATTACCAATTTCGGAATATGTATTTTTTTCTTCATGTAGGTCTGCTGGTAAAAAATTAACTTTCATGGAGAAGGAATATATTGTTAGAGAATTAAAAGAAGATTCATTTGATGAAGGTTTTGATTTTGCAATATTTTCAGCAGGAGGAGATACATCTAAAAAATTTGCACCGATTGCGGCTTCTAAAGGATGTATAGTTGTTGATAATAGTAGTGCTTGGAGAATGGATGAAAATGTACCATTAATTGTTCCAGAAGTAAATAGTTCCGAGATAAAAAATCATAAAGGAATTATTGCTAATCCAAACTGTTCTACTATTCAAGCAGTTGTTCCTTTAAAAGTATTAGATAATAAGTATAAAATTAAAAGGATAGTTTATTCAACTTATCAAGCGGTGTCTGGTGCTGGAATAAAAGGAATAAATGATTTAGTTTATGGAAATGATGAAGGGTATAAGCTTCAAAAATTTCCATATCCAATAATTAACAATTGCCTGCCTCATATAGATGTATTCCTTGATAATGGATATACAAAAGAAGAAGAAAAAATGATAAATGAAACTAGAAAAATTTTAAATAGGCCAGATTTAAAGATAACTGCAACAACAGTTAGAGTTCCTGTAATGAATTCACATAGTGAAGCTATTAATGTTGAGTTTGAAAATAACTTTGAATTAGATGAACTTATAAACGAGTTAAAAAATGCAAAAGGAATTGTTGTACAAGATGATATAAAACGAGATGTATATCCTTTAGCGATTAATGCAACAGGACATGATGAAGTTTTTGTCGGAAGAATAAGACGAGATTTTAGTGTAGACTATGGAATTAATATGTGGGTTGTTGCTGACAATTTAAGAAAAGGTGCTGCAAGTAATGCAATCCAAATAGTAGAAGAACTAATCAAAAAAGATTCCTTGACAAAATGATTTATTTAGTTTACAATGAATTTTAGAGTAAGCTAAGTAGTCGCGTATATTTATATATGAGGAAAGTCCGGGCTCCACAGAGCAGGGTGCTGGATAACGTCCAGTGAGGGAAACCTTAAGGAAAGTGCAACAGAAAATAAACGCCATAGCCTTTGGCTGTGGTAAGTGTGAAAAGGTGAGGTAAGAGCTCACCGCTGATATGGTGACATATCATGGCAGTGTAAACCCCACTCGGAGCAACGCTGAAACAAGACATAAGGTGGCTCGCCAGTTCTTAAAAATGCGGCTAGAGGTATATAGTAATATATACTCGAGATAAATGACTACTCTAGACAGAACCCGGCTTATAGGCTTGCTTTATATATTGAAAATTAATTATTAGAGAATAGGAGACTATTCTCTATATTTTTTGTTCTTATTTTTAAAATTGGTAGATTTTGTACTTGACAGTTAAGTTAGTTTAAGTTAAAATTAAGGTAACGTAAAATAAGTTTAGATATATTGCAAAGAATAATTAATTTTTTATAACTATTTGCTAAGTTGCGACTTTCTGCGTAGAAAT
>CALXJN010000051.1 GCA_944388635.1 uncultured Clostridia bacterium | reverse complement strand
TAACAAAAGGCAGAAAAGGAGCAATATTTTTCTTTAGAGATGATAACAATAATATAATCTCTATATTAAAAAAGCCAGAAATAGTAGTCAATGCAACAGATACTTCTGGTGCTGGAGATGCATTTTTCTCTATGGTTGTTAGAGAATTTGCTTATACAAATAAAATTGATGAAAACTTTGTAGATAAAACTTTCTCTCTTGCAAATGCTGCTTCGAGAGAAGTCTTATCTAGCCTCGGAAGTAGAAAAACTACTTAGTTACTTCTGCAAATACTTTTGCTAAGTATTTCATGCTGTTTAAGCATTCATCAAGTGTATTTCCGCGTTGCCCCTACCTCTATTATAGTCGTTGCCGTTGTCAAATGCTGATTATACCTTGATGTTCTAACAATAATTGGTCTAAATAGCCCGTGGATACATTTCATTTGCTTTTTGTTGTACCTTTATTGCAAAGCTCAAATTCTTTCTCCAATTGGGATGATATAGTCCAGAACCGTCTGTACCTATAACAAACATGACTTGTGCACACATATCATCTCCAATTTTTACTTTTGGTCCATATTCATTACTGCTTCCGTACAGCATCTCTGTGTAAATCTATTGCAATTTCCGCATCTTTATTTGTTTCTAACACTTTTTGCATAGTTTTGAGTGACCTTCCATAAGAGCCATTATATGCTGGATAATCATGATACGTTTTATCATGTACAACCGTTTTGCCGTATCCCTCAAGACATTTTGCAAGCTCATCTGCAACTCTTGAGACAGTAAAGTTTAAATCTGTAGTCCTATAATTTCCTGTCATTTCATAGCTATATTTTTCGCTCGATGTATAACTTTCACAAGTATGTGTGTGGTAAATTACAAATTTATTTTTGTTTGTAATTTCATAACTTGGATTATTTATTATATCTGTTAAATCATAATCTGTTTGATTATTTATCTGTACATTATTGCCTTCATTTGTAAAACTTGCTTTTATATTATTCTCAGAAATTACTTCAGTTACAAGCTTCCCTTCTGGTGCGTTGTTTTCAGTTTTTTCTTCCTTAATTTCATTATTTGAAACTTCATTTTCTTTAATTTCATTTTTTGTATTCTCATTTTTCGCAACATTTTCTATTTGATTTGTGTTTTCTTTTTCCTTTAAGCTATCCATTATTGAAAGTTCTGTACCTAGAATATTTTTAGATGTGTTTATATCCACATTTGTTAATACCACGTCACTGCTACTTGAAATAATTGGCATTTCCATTTTTAGGCAAAATAAAAAAGAAGAATTTTTTATAAAATCAAAAAAACTAGTTTTTGATTTTTCTTCATTTATTTCTTCTTTTTTTAGCATATTTATTCCTATAATTAATATAGCAATTATTGTTATAAAAACTATTGCATATTTTATTATGTCTTTTAATTTTATTACTGCTATATTCATAAATTACTTACATTCCTTTCCAAAGGAACAAATTAATTTGTCCGTTATATCTCTAAATAATATATATGCAACTTTTAAGTAATTTATGAATATTATATATTTTACTCTAAATTCCAAAAATTCTTTTTTTCTTCTGAAACTATTCCAGAAAGCCCATGTCCCGGATATATTAGAGTATCTTCTGGAAGTTTTAATAATTTATTTTCTATTGAATCCATTATATCTCTTTTGCTACCAGTTGGAAGGTCATATCTTCCATAAGTTCCACGAAACAATGTGTCTCCTGAAAATAGGAGTTTATAATCTTTTGAATATAAAGAGCTTCCACCATTTGTATGACCTGGCGTATGGATTACTTCAAGTTCTATATTACCTACATGAAGTTTATCTCCTTCATCTACTCTTGCATCTGCTTCAAAATCGATATTTTTTATTCCTAAATATGATGTCAAGTTTACCTCAGAATTCTTTAAATTCTCATTTTCAGTTCTATGGATTAAGAATTTAGCATTCACTTTTCCTTTTAATTCCTCTAATCCTCCAATATGGTCAGCATGGCAATGGGTTAAATATATATATTTAGGTTTTACGTCTAATATATTTAACATATCCACTATCTTTTCTGTTTCTCCAGCTGGATCTATTACCATTGCCTCCTTTTTTTCTTCATCTGCTAAAACATAGCAATTTGTATAACTCCCTATCATATTTTCTATTTTTAAAGTTTTTAATATCATTTGTTACACTTCTTTCTATCTTATTTCTTTCTTCTTACATCATAAACACTGTCTATTTTTCTTAAAGTTTTTAGTAATTTATTTAATTCTTCTAAGTTTTCTACTTGCAATGTTAGTTCTGTTATAACTATTTTTTCTTTATTTACTTTAGAATTAATTAAAAGCATTGTTGCCTTTGAATTATTCATTGCTTTTGCTATATCTGCAACTAGACCTTCTCTATCATTTGAATGGATTTCGATATCAACCTTATATGCTGCCTTTTCTGTATTTGACCATTCTACATCGATTATCCTGTCTTCTTGTTGGAATAAATCTTTTACATTTATACAGTCTTTCCTATGGATTGAAACCCCTCTTCCTTTGGTAATATATCCTATTATTTCATCTCCTGGAACTGGATTACAACATTTAGAAAATTTTACCAAGCAATTATCTATTCCTTTTACTATTACACCTGAATTTGAAGTATTTGGTTCAGGCATTTTGTTTTTAGAAAGTTCCTCTATCTTTTGCTCTATATTTTCTTCTTCATGTTCTTTTCTGTATTCAAATAATAACTTTGAAATTATCTTAGCTGCTGAAATTGCTCCAAACCCTACTGATGAATACATATCATTGATGTTTGCAAATTTATATCTTTCTAATGCTGCATTAATATATTCTGGCTTTTCAAGCTCTGCTTCTGTCATTCCAATTCTTTTTATTTCTTTTTGGATAGCTTCTTTTCCCTTTTCGATATTTTCTTCTCTTTCTTCTTTTTTGAACCATTGTTGTATTTTATTTTTAGCACTAGAGCTTTTTACAAACTTAAGCCAATCTCTACTTGGGCCTTTTGGATTATCTGTTGTTATTATTTCTACAATATCACCATTATTTAATTTTGTAATAATTGGCATCATTTTGCCATTAATTTTAGCCCCAGTCATTCTATGGCCTATTTCTGTATGTATGCTATATGCAAAATCTATTGTTGTTGAACCTTTCGGTAAAACTTTTATATCTCCATTTCTTGTAAATACATACACCTCATCTTCAAATAGCTCTGTTTTTAAAGTATTTAAAAACTCTTGAGGATCTTGCATGTCTTTTTGCCATTCTAGCGTTTCTCTAAGCCATGAAAGTTTATCTTCTTCTACTTTAACAGTTGTCTTTTTAAATTTATTTGCTTCTTTATATGCCCAATGCGCTGCGATACCATATTCAGCAACTCTATGCATATCCCATGTACGAAGTTGTACTTCAAATGGTATTCCGTTTTGGTCCAATTAATGTTGTATGTAAAGACTGATACATATTTGCTTTTGGAACAGCTATATAGTCCTTAAATCTCCCCGGCATAGGGTTATATAATTCATGCACAACACCTAATGCTGCATAACAATCTTTTACAGAATTTACAATTATACGAATAGCATGTAAATCGTAAACTTGGTCAAGTGTTATATTATCTCTTTGCATTTTTCTATATATACTATATATGTGTTTTGCTCTTCCTGTTATTTGAGCATCTATTCTTTGAAGCTTTAATTCATTTCTTATTTGCTCTTGTATTTTATTTATAAATGCTATTCTTTCTTCTCTTTTTTCATCTAACCCTTCTACTATTTCTCTATATTCTTCTGGGTTTAGATATTTAAAAGCCAAATCTTCTAATTCCCATTTTAGAGAATACATACCTAATCTATTTGCAAGTGGTGCATATAAATCCATTGTTTCTTGAGAATTTGCAATTTGTCTGTCTCTTTTTAGATATTTAAGTGTTCTCATATTATGAAGTCTATCTGCGAGTTTTATAAGTATTACCCTTATATCTTTTCCCATTGCTAAAAACATTTTTCTATAATTTTCAACTTGTTGTTCTTCTCTTGTTGTATATTGGAGTTTACCAAGTTTAGTAACTCCATCTACCATATTTGCTATCTCTTCTCCAAACTCTTTTGTTAAATCTTGCCTTGTAATATCTGTATCCTCTACAACATCGTGCAAAAGTGCAGCACAAATTGTCTCATCATCTAATCCTAATTGGGATAAAATATTTGCTACATTAAGCGGGTGTATAATATATTCTTCTCCTGAAAGCCTTTTCTGGTTTGCATGATGATCTTTTGCAAATTGATATGCTTTTAATATTAATTTTGTATTTACTTTTCTTCTATTCTTTTTCAAAGTATTAATCACATCATAAATTGTTATTTCTTTTTCCTCTTGCATATGTTCATCACTCCTTGCATCATAAAGACCTTTTCAAATCTTTTATGTTCATCTGAATATTATCTACTCCATTATATGAGTTTATCTCAAGATTACCCACAATGTCAACCTTTTCTCCTAATTTATATTCATTTGCGAGTTCTCCTAAATTAAAACCTATTGCATCCATTCTAAAATTTTCATCTCTTAAACTTAGTTTTAAATGTTTTCCTTCTGTCAATGACCTTATTGCCTCTATTTTTAGCCCTTTTATAACAAAATTTGGCATTTTATTTGCTTCTCCAAAAGGTTCTAACTTTTTAAGCTCTTTTACATCATCCAATTTTAAATCTTTTAGCCTAACCTCTATATCAATATCTATTACTGGTTGTAGTTCTTCTAAATTTAAGCTTTTAATATATTCGTTTATTTCCTTTTCAAATGTCTTTAAATTTTCTTTTTTTAGGCTTAAGCCAACTGCCATAGCATGTCCGCCAAATTTTTCTAAATTATTGCTTACTCTGCAAAGTGCATCGTGCAAATCTAAGCCTTGTACGCTTCTTCCTGAGCCTTTACACATTCCGTCTTCTTCACATAAAAGAATACTTGGTTTAAAATACATTTCCGTTATTTTTGATGACACTATTCCTATTACTCCATGGTGCCAATTTTCTTTTGAAACAACTATTATTTCATTATCTAGTTCGTTGTTCTTTTCTATCTCATATGTTGCTTCTTCAAAAATTTTCTTTTCTGTTTCTTGTCTTTCTCTATTATATTCATTTAACTTTTTGGTAAGTTCTTGTGCTTCATTGATATTTTTTGTTATAAATAATTTAAGTGCATCTTCTGCAAATCCCATTCTTCCGCATGCATTAACTCTTGGAGCTATTCCAAATGATATTGTACTTGAATTGATAGTTTTATATCCTGATGAAATTATAAGTGACTTTAGACCTAGGTTTCTATAAGTCTCTATAAGTTTTAATCCAAGTTTTGTAATAACTCTGTTTTCATCAACCAATGGAACTATATCTGAAATTGTTCCAAGACATACCATGTCCAAATATTTGAGATATTCTTTTTCGTCTAAATTAAGTTTTTTTGATAGTGCCTGAATTAGTTTAAAAACCACTCCAACTCCTGCAAGTTGATTAAAAGGATACTTGCTATTTGGAATTTTTGGGTCTATTACTGCAATTGCATTTGGAAGTTGTTCTAATGGTTCATGGTGGTCTGTTACAACTGTATCAATGCCAAGACTATTTGCATATTCTATATCTTCTATTCCTGTTATTCCGCAGTCTACTGTTATCATTAAATCAGTTTTAGCTTCTACAATTTGTTTTATCGCTTCTTTATTAAGCCCATATCCCTCTTTTAATCTATTTGGTATATGATAACCGTATTTTTAAGCCCCTTTCTTCTAAGAAATTTTTTAAGACTGTCGTACTTGTTATTCCGTCAACATCATAATCTCCATATATAAGTACATTTTCTTTATTATCTATTGCCTTTATAATTCTGTCTACTGCTTTTTCCATATCTGGTAATAAAAATGGATCATAAAAATCATTTCTTGTAGGTTCTAAAAATACTTTTATTTTGTCATCAGTTAAATTTTTACTTGCAATAATTTTTGAAGCTAATAATCCAAGATTAAATTTTTCTGATATTTCTTTTGCTCTTTCAAAATTTATATTGTTATTATATTGCCACTTTTTAACCATTTTTCAATTCCTCTCTGATACTTGAAAATACCCCAGGTAAAACTGGGGTGCTTCTTACTTTAATATAATACATCTTTTACTGATTCTGCAATAATTTTATTTACATCTGCAATTAGTACGTTAAATTTTAGTTCAAAATCAAAATATTTTTTTGCTGTTTCATCTTGAATTAGTTCAGCATACATTTTTTGCATTTCTGTTAATTTTCCTTGCTCTTGTGCTTCACCTTTTAATGATTCTAATTGCACATCATATCTTAGTTTTTCAAATTCTGCAAGTTTTTCTTTTAAATCTGGTCTTTTGCTTATTTCTTCCTTAATATTTTTATATCCTACATATTCAGGCGCTTCTCTTAGTTCTTTTGCTAGTCTATTTGCTGTATCATATACGTTCATAAAAACTAACCTCCTTATGCTAGTGCTTCTCTTCCTCTAAATGCAATTAATGTACCTCTTCCTTCTTTTCTTCTTGCTTTCTTTGCATTTTCTTGAGCTATTTGATGTTTCTGCTTGTCTGCCATTGTCTGACAAATAGCTTTTTGATATATAAAATGTGTATCTTGTGCGATTTTATTCCAATTATATAAATTTTTAATTTTAGCTTTTGCATTTTTTGAAACTTCATCTGCAAGTCTGTGGTCATAAAGTAGAGCTAAAACAGAATCTGCAATTGAATTAGGATTTCCTGCATAACTCTTCATTCCGTCCACTCCATGGTCTACAATTTCATTTAATCCTCCAACATCTGATACTACTGTTGGAACTCCTGCAAACATTGCTTCTATTGCAACCATTCCGAATGGTTCATATGTACTTGGGAAAACAGCAACATCAGCAATTTTGTACATTTTGCATAAATCTTTATAGTTTAATTGTCCTGTAAAATACACTTTATTATTTATACCTAAATAATTAACTTGTGCTTTTAACTCGTCAAGCATTGCTCCTTTTCCTGCAATTATGAATTTACTATCATTATATCCTGATAAAATTTTAGGTGCAGCTGCAATAAAATGTTGGAACCCTTTTTCATAAACTAATCTTCCAGCACACATAATTATTTTTTCATTATCTGCTGCAAATCTTCTTCTAAAATCATAATCTTTTTCTATTCCATTATACATATTCATATTAATTCCATTTGGGATAACATTTATCTTTTCAAATGGAAGTCCGAATAATCTTTGCATTTCACGTTTCATATAATTGCTATTTACAATAACCTCTGTTGCTTCATAAGTTAGCATCCATTCTGTATCATTTATGTACTTTTGTGTATTGTCATGTATTCCACTGTTTCTGCCACTTTCTGTTGCATGCATTGTTGCACACATAGGTATATCATATGCATCCTTTAAAGCTTTAGCAGCATATGCAACTAGCCAGTCATGTGCATGTATAATATCAAACTTTCCTTCTTTTGTAATTATCTCTCCTGCTTTTGCTATCATATTAAAGTTTAGTTGCATTACCCAGTCAATAAAATTATTAGGATTTATCATATAATTATCTACTCTATATACTTTTACACCCTTATCTATTTCAAAATATGGTGCATTCCCTTCTCTATATGTTACAACTGTAACCTCGTGACCATCTTTAATTAATCTTCCTGATAAATCATGTACAACTCTTGAAATTCCTCCTACAATCCTTGGTGGATATTCCCATGTTAGCATTAAAATTTTCATGAGCAAAAGCCCCCTTTAATAATCTTTAGTTTTACTTAGTATATTGTATATTAACTTTTGATAAATGTAAACAAAAAAATACAAATTTTTGTAATTTTTTTATTGTATAGGAAAAATCGTCAGATTTTTTCTATACAACAAGGTTAATTTTCCTTGGGCTGTGCGTATTTGCGAAGCAAAACGCACATGTGGACGTCGGAAGCTTTGCTTCCGCTAACGTCCA
>CALXJN010000050.1 GCA_944388635.1 uncultured Clostridia bacterium | reverse complement strand
AAAATAAGGCTATGGGAGAATATAGAAGAACATATCAACAAAAATTTATGCAAGTTAGAAAAAATAAAGACAATAAAAAACTTGCCCAAGATTTTGAAAACTGGAAAAAACAGGCTAAAGAAAAAATTAACCAAATGAAAAAAGGCAAACTTACTGAAAATGAAGTTTATGAGTACATTTTAAAAAACAAATAATTTTAATGACCTATAATTATAAGTATTATAGGTCATTAAATCTTTTTTGAAGAAATTTTACCATATCTTTAGTAATTCATAAAACTAAATTTAGAGTATCGAAGAAGTTTTAATCTCGTTTATTTCTATAAAAAATTCCTTTTATCAAATTAAATATTTTTTGATACCATTTTTCTTCTTGCACAATAGTCATTCTTGTTTCTTCAGATGGTTGTATTTCTTCTTGTGTACTCTTATTTCTATTTTTGAATATATCATCTGGATTATATTTTTCTCTAATTTCTTCCTCTAGTGTTTTTTCTACTTCTTGTAATTCTTTTGCGTCTTTTTCTTGTAATCTTCTTCTTTCTTCTGAAGAACATAGAAAATCTCTATATATTAGTCCTAGTATAATTATTGTTTTATTTTTTAATTTTTGTTTTTCTATTGGTTCTTGAATGTTAGGAGAGTAATTGGTATCTCTTTCTTCTTCTACCATTTCATAAAATTTCATTGGTATTTTATTCAATAATTCTTTTGGCATTAAATTAAAAATTTCATAAATTTCTTCAAATGCTTCTCTATATTCTGGTTTCAAAACACATTCCTACCTTTCATTTTGGTCTTGATTTTTATTTATTTCCTGCTTGTTACTTCTCTCTTTTATTTTATCACTAATTGATTTTACAATATCAGATTTCATTTTTACAAATTTTGCTTTAACATTTTGTGTTACTCTATCTATTGCACTATACCAACTGCTAAATCTATTCATCCACAAGTTAACTGTTGGATTATTAACTTTTTGCATTTCCTGTTCTGTCTTTTTTAATTCATCTCCTACTTCATCTCTTATACTTTTTTCCTGTGGTTTGACTTTTTCTGGTTGTTGTTGTTCATGTTTTTTTGCTGTAACTTGTGTTACTCTTGCCTCTTGTTCTGCCCTTATTCTTGCTTGTTCTTCAGCTCTCGCTTTTGCCTCTTGCTCTGCCTTTATTCTTACTTGTTCTTCAGCTTTCGCTTTTGCCTCTTGATCTGCTTTTACTCTTGCCTGTTCTTCGGCTCTTGCTTTTGCCTCTTGTTCTGCTTTTTTTCTAACCTCTTCGTCTACAAATACACCTTGTTCATTGATTTGATATGTAGCAGTTTTATTATAACGACTTAAAAAAATACTTTTTTCTTCATCTGGTAAATCTTTTACCTTTCCCATCAAATTTGCCATATTTTCAGAAATTTGTCCATTTACTTGTGAAGAAAAATCTTCATAAAATAATTGACCATATAATTCCTCTATTTCTGGCTTTCTTGTAGCTAATTCTTCATATTGTTTATAATCTCTAATGTCTTTTTCAATAGCCATTTGTCTTTCTTTTTCTGCTTTTTCCTTTGCTTCTTTCTCTGCCCTTCTTCTTGCCTGTTCTTCGGCTTTTGCCTTTGCCTCTTGTTCTCTTTTTAATCTTTGCTCTTCCTGCTGTTTAATCCATTCTTCATTTGCTTTTCTTCGTTTTTCTTCTCTCTCAGCTTTTCCTCTTTCTTCAAGCTCTATACTTTCTTTTTGTTTTTGTTCTATCCTTGCTTTTTGTAATCTTAATTTTTCTTCTTGTTGTGCCTTTAATTGTTCATCATTATCTATTCTTTCTTTGTGATGTTCTCCTATATATTTTTTGTTAGTACCATCTTGTATTGATGAGTTTTCATTTTCTAATTTATCAATAGCTTGCATTAAGTCTTTTACTTCATATCTTAGTCTTGATATTAACCCTACTTTTGATGGCTCATGTTGTATAGTATATTCTAATTCTTTTTCTACCTCTGGTAGTCTAGCCCTCTTTTCTTCAAGTTTTGCATTATTCTTATCTATAATTGCCTGTAAATCAACTCCATTATTAGCTACTACCCAAGAATCTTGCATAATTTCTATTTGACTTTCTAATTCAGCAATCCTTTCTTCATTTTCCGGAATATCTCTATATTGTTGTAGATAAGCTAATTTCTTTTCTAAATATTCGCTTTTTTTAATAACTGCTCCATTTATTCTATCATAATCTGCTTGAGATATTCTTCCTTTTCGTTTGGCTGTTTCTTGAATATCTCCAATTATCTCAGACATATCTACACCTTGTTCTTCAATTCTTGCCTTTTTATGCTCACT
This sequence comes from uncultured Clostridia bacterium, assembly GCA_944388635.1. Lineage (GTDB taxonomy): Bacteria > Bacillota > Clostridia > TANB77 > CAG-508 > JAAWPK01. The sequence goes on along the minus strand of CALXJN010000050.1, from coordinate 1,865 downwards.
TTTTTCTTTTCCCATTGTATGTTCTAATGTTGTTGACCATACTGTTTCAAGTTCTTCAATTTGTGCTTGTATTTCTTCTATTTTTGACTCATTTTTTGGAAGTTCTATATGCTCTTTTAATTCAATTAACTCTTTGTCTAGTTGTGCAACTTTATCTTTAGCAACTTTTGAAAGTATTTCTTTTGCTTTTGCTTTTTCTGCACTTCCTGCTGAAGTATGACATATTCTTGAAATATTTGAAAAATCAGTAAATTGTACAATAATTTCTTCATTACTCATATCTGGAGATAATGTTTGATATTCTTCAACTTTTTGTTGTAATATCTCTTTATGTTTTTCTCCAAGTTTATTTTCTATGTATGCTGTTAATTGTTCTGCTGAATTCTCACCCCAATAATGTGCTGAAAAATTTGAATAAGCAACACTATATACGCTCATACAGTCTTTTGCTCTCTCATAGTCTCCATTATTTAGTGCATTTAATTCAGCATTTACTGCAATTTGTGCTATTCTTATAGATTCTTTAAAGTTATCTAATAAAAAATCAGAATCCATTAAATCAGTTCTTGTTATTTCTGGTATTTCATTTTTAGTTCTATTTAGCATACCGATTTTCATAGCCTCTATATCGCCTTCTTGTGTACGATAATAAGACATATGTATTTTTAATTCCTTTTGAGTTTTTTGTAATTCATTTAGTTGTTCTTCTAATTGTGCATATCTACTTCTATCCTCTTGTGAAAAACTTTTTATTGAAACATTAGGATAATATTTCATTCTTAGTTCTTCCATTTCAGTAATAATGTTTTTTCCGACCTCTCCTGCTTGCTGATATTTATATACACTTACACCATCTTCTTTATATCGTTCTGGAACTTCAAAAGCTATATATCCGTTATCTTGTTGCTCTTGTACTTCATCTAATTCTTTTTGTAATTGTTGTACTTCTTGTTTATCTTCATCATTATAGTTTTCAATTTTTGTACCCTCTGGATATTTTTTCTGTATTTCTTCTATTCTTGCAATTATTTCTCTTCCCCTTTTCAATAATTCCTTATATTTTAATGCACTATCAAGTTTAATGCTGTCAAACGAATTATAGCCATTTGATTTACTATTTTTTATTAAATCACTTATATAATCATCTAAATTTGCCATAAAAAACTCCTTTTATACTACCTTTGTTCTTCTTGTTCATTATTTTTTTGCATATCTTTATTTTTCATTTTTTCACTTATTGCTTTAATAATATCTAACTTCATTTTTACAAATTTTGCTTTTGCTTTTTGACTTACCCTATCCATTGCACTATACCAACTACTAAATCTTTTTACCCATAGGTCTGTTGTCTGTGGATTTGCTACTTGCATTTGTTGTTCTGTATTTTTTACTTCATCTCCAACTTCATCTCTTATAGATTCTTCCATTGGTCTTATTTTTTCTTCTTTTGTTTTCTCAACTTCTTTACTCTTTTTTGTTGGTGCTGTTTCTTCAAATGTTTCTATTTGTCGTGGTATTTCTATATTACCATGCCTGATTATTTCTCCAAATTCATTTATTTCAACATCTGTACTATTATCTTGTTCTGTTTCTTCTGTTGCTTTTTCTATCGTTTCTACATCTGTATCAGCTACTTCTACTTGTTCCTGCTCCTGTTTTTTCTCATCTTGTTGTGTTTCACTTTGTTGCTTTATTTCTTCATGTTCTTTTACAATAGCTTTTGCTCTTTCTAAAAGTTCTGCATAACTAACTGTCTTATAGTCTATACCTTTATATAATTCATCTTCTATTCCTGCTACTCTTAATTGTAAATAAACTTCTTTAAATTCTTCAAATTGAGGAATTATTGTTTTTATTTCTTCAAA
>CALXJN010000049.1 GCA_944388635.1 uncultured Clostridia bacterium | reverse complement strand
ATTGCTTTTGAAAGACATGCTACAAGTAAGATAAGAAGTGCAGATGATTTAGACACAGTTACATCAATGGGTTTTAGAGGAGAAGCATTAGCAAGTATTGCAGCAATAAGTAATGTAGAATTAATTTCAAAAACAAAAGAACAAGAAATAGGATATAGAGTAGTTGTTGAGGCAGGAAATATTTTAGAAAAAGAAGAAATTGGTTGTCAAACTGGTACTTCAATAACAGTTAGAAACTTATTTTTCAATACACCTGTTAGATATAAATTTTTAAAAAAAGATTATACAGAATCTGGTTATATAGAAGATGTTATTACAAGGCTTGCATTAGTGCACCCTGATATTGCATTTAAATTAATAAATTCAGGAAAAACAATAATACAGACAACAGGCGACGGGGATATAAAAAACGTAATATATAGCATATATGGCAAAAGTGTAGCAAGTGCCTGCTTAAATGTAAATAATACGTATGAAGGGATTACAGTAACAGGAGTTGTAGGAAAACCAGAAATTGCAAGGTCAAATAGAGGAAACCAAATATTTTTTGTAAATAAAAGATATATAAAAGATAGGATATTATCAAATGCAACTGAAAAAGCCTTCAAAGGTATGATACCAATAGGCAAATTTGGATTTTTAATTCTAAATTTAGAAATGGCTCCAAATGCAGTAGATGTAAATGTACATCCAGCAAAATTGGAAGTAAGATTTGAAGATGAACAAAAAGTATTTAAAGCAGTGTATTATGCAATACAAGATACATTACTTAAAGCTGAATTAATTGCCAATTCAGAAACAAAGATAACTGGAAAATTAGAAAAAGAAAAGGATGAAAAAGAAGAAAATAAAGACGAAAAAGAGCAAGGTTCACTTGCCGGACTATTTAGGAAAATAACTAAAAATACTGATGTAGATAAAAATTTCGAAACTACAAATTTAGTAGAAAGTATATATAATAGTAGAATTAAAGAAAACAATTTAGATAATGCAAAAAAACAAGAAGAGAAAATAGAAGAAAAACAAGAAGTAAAAGCAGAAGAAATAAAAAATCCTACAGATATACACAATAAAGACGAAATAAAAAACACAATAGATGAATTCATGAAAATGGGACAATCTCTTACACCAGAACAAATAAGAGAAAAACTTTCTCAAATATCTGCTCCTAAAAATGTAGTTCAAACAGTACAAAAATCAGAAGAACCTAAAGAAAACAAGGTTCTAGAAAATGACGAAAAGTATGAGACTAAACCTATAAATACAGAAGAAATAGAAAAAATAGCACCGACAATAGAAAATGCAAGCATAAAACAAGAAGTAGAAGAAAAAAGACTACCAGAAACAGAACCAGGTAATATACTTGCAAATATTGCAAAAGAAAGAAGCGAGAAAAAGTTAGAAGAAACAAAAATAGATAATTTTGAAGAAAAGTTTGATGATATGTATGAACAAATCTTTGGAAAGACTGTTGCCATGAAGAAAAAAGAGCAAGAAGAGGAAAGCAAAGTAAATGCCAAAGACATTGTAAATAGCAATATGAGCATATTTGAAGAAGACCAAGAATATAAAGACAAAATACCATATAAATTTATAGGGATTGCATTTGACACATATATAATACTTCAAATTGAAAAAGAATTATACATTTTAGACCAACATGCAGCACATGAAAGAATAATGTACGAAAAAGTTAAGAAAAATTATTATTCAAACGAAGAGAAAGATTCTCAATTGATGCTTCTTCCTGATATAATAACATTAACACACAAAGAAATGAATATAGCAAGAGATAATATGGATAAATTTAGAAAAGCAGGATTTGTATTAGAAGAGTTTGGAGATAACACTATAAAACTTACAGGAGTCCCAAATATATGTTTAGATTTAGACACAAAAGAGCTATTTTTGGAAACGTTAGATGAAATAAATACTGTTGCAAGAACAGCAAAGCAAGAAATAGAAGAAAGATTTATTGCAACAATTGCATGCAAAGCAGCAGTAAAAGCTAACATGGCCCTCACAGAGGAGGAGGTAACAAGCCTTTTAGACCAGTTATTGAAACTCCCAAATCCATTTACTTGTCCTCATGGAAGACCAACAGCAATAAAATTAAGTAAGACAGATATTGAGAAAAAATTTGCAAGAAGAAAATAATTTTCAAAAGAAACGAGTATTGCTAGGAAAGCAAGGTAAAAAAGCGGAGGTGTGCTTTTTGCACACTGAGCATTTTTTATCCGTAGCTTGACAACGCAAGACGACGTTTATTTTGAAAATTACAGAGATAAAATATAAGAAAGGGAAAAAGCTTAAAATGACACTAATAAAAATAATAGCATTTGTAATATTTGTTATAGCATGTGTGACAATTTATCATAATACAAACTCATTTGAACCCAAAAAAAGAATTTTATACATTATTGTTGGCATGATTATAATGTATGGTATAACAAGCCTAATTTGTGCAATCGATACAAGTGGAATACAAGTTGAAAATGAACAAGCTTTAAATGATACAATAGGTGTTATAAAAATGATATTTACTCCAATTAATGCAATGGTTGTATTATCTAGCTTAGGAAACACATTTGGAAAAGCAAAAGATCAATATATAACAACAGATAAAGCAGGAAAAAGATTAGTAATAATCTTAATAGCATTTATTGTTATAGTGATTTTTGAAATAAATTATATTAAAGATTTTATCACAGGAGTGTTAGGCTAGAATGAATAAACCAAAAGTAATAGTTATTTGTGGACCAACAGCTTCACGGAAAAACGGGCTTATCGATTGAACTTGCCAAAAAATTAAATGGAGAAATTATTTCAGCAGATTCAATGCAAATATATAAAGAATTAAATATAGGAAGTGCAAAACCAACAAAGGAAGAAATGCAAGGAATTATGCATTATATGTTAGATTTTGTAGAACCAAATAAGAGATACAGTGTCGCAGAATATAAAAAAGATAGTACAGAATGTATAAAAAAAGTAATAGCTAAAGGTAAGGTACCAATAGTTGTGCGGAGGAACACGGA
>CALXJN010000048.1 GCA_944388635.1 uncultured Clostridia bacterium | reverse complement strand
TAGATAATATATTTGTTGGAAATTTACAGAGCATATGCTCGATTGGAGGTCTTATATATGTCAAAAGTCGATGTTGTATTAGGAGCATTTTATGGAGACGAAGGAAAAGGAAAAATAATTGATTATCTTTCTACAAAAGCTGACATTTCTATTAGATGTACTGGTGGTAATAATGCAGGACATACAATAGAAGTTAAGGGAACAAAATATGCATTTCATCTTATTCCTTCTGGGATTTTAAATGAAGGAACTTTAGCAGTAATTGGTAATGGAGTTGTGATAGATCCAAAAGTATTAATAGAAGAAATAGATAATTTAAAGGCACATGGCTATTCTGTAAATAATTTACGTGTTAGTGATAAAGCTCATATTATTATGCCTTATCATATAGCAATGGACAAAATGCTTGAAGAAAATAGAGGAAATGGAAAAATAGGTACAACCTGTCGTGGAATTGGTCCTGCCTATTGTGATAAATATGAACGTTCTGGAATAAGAATGCAAGACTTCATAAGACCAAAATTTGCTGACTTAGTTCGTAGAAATGTTGAAAATAAAAATAAAATATTCAAAGCTTATGGATATCCTGAAATGAATGCAGAAGAAATAATTGCAGAATATACAAAATATGCTGAAATATTAAAACCTTATGTAGTAGACACTGTTGTACTATTACATAATGCCATAAACGAAGGCAAAAAACTTCTTTGCGAAGGAGCACAAGCAACTTTACTCGATATAGATTTTGGTTCATATCCTTATGTTACATCTTCTAACCCTACTCTTGGTGGAATTTGTACAGGAAGTGGCTTAAGTCCAAAGGATATTGGAGAAGTATATGGCGTAATAAAGGCTTATTCTTCAAGAGTTGGTGAAGGTCCATACATAACTGAACAAAATAATGAAATTGGAGATAAAATAAGAGAACTTGGTCATGAATATGGAACAACTACCAAAAGACCAAGGAGATGCGGTTGGCTTGACCTTGTTGCATTAAAATATGCTGTTATGGTAAATGGTATTACAGGTATTGCAATAAACCACCTTGATACTGTTGGAAAACTTGATAAAATTCAGCTTTGTGTTGCTTATAATCATAAGGGAAAAGTTACAACAGACTTTTCTACAACACCTGAATATCTAGATAATTGTACAGCTGTATATGAAGAATTTGACGGAAATTTTGGAGATATTAGTAATATAAAAAATCGTTCAGATTTACCTGAAAATGCAAAAAAATATCTTGCAAAAATCGAAGAAATTGTTGGTTGCCCTATCAAATTTATTGGAACCGGTGCTGGAAGGGATAACCTAATTGTAGATTAAATTTGAATTCTATAAGAAAGGTGTGCGTTTTGCTTTGCAAATACGCACAGCCCAAGGAAAATTAACCTTGTTGTATAGAAAAAATGAGATAGTAAAGTTTGCTATCTCATTTTTTTTAATATTTTCATTTATAATTATTCATTTTTTCCATAATACGCATCAAGTAATATTTGTTTTAATTCTGTAACTAATGGAAGTCTTGGATTTGCTGTTGTACATTGGTCTTCAAATGCTTTTTCTGCTAAATCATCTAATTTTGCTAAAAATTCTTTTTCATCTACTCCTTCTTCTTTCAATGTGCTTGGTATTGATAATTTTTTATTCATTTCTTTAATTGCATTTATTAATGAATTTACACCTTCCTCTGTTGTTCCAGCTTTCAATCCAAGTCTTTTTGCAAGATTTGCGTACTTCTTATCTGCAATAAAATATTCATATTTTGGGAACGAAACAAATTTTGTTGGTTCTGTACTGTTATATTTTATAACATATGGAAGTAAAATCGCATTTGCTCTACCATGTGCTATATGGAATTCTCCACCAAGTTTATGTGCAAGTGAGTGATTTATGCCTAAAAATGCATTTGTAAATGCCATACCAGCTATACAACTTGCATTATGCATTTTTTCACGTGCTTCTTTATTACTTCCGTCCTCATAAGCTTTTAATAAATAATTATGCACAAGCTCTACTGCTTTTTCTGCTAAGCCGTCTGTATAATCAGATGCCATATTTGATACATAACTTTCTATCGCATGTGTTAATACATCCATACCTGTATCTGCTGTAATTTTCTTTGGTAAAGACATAACTAAGTCTGGATCGATTATTGCAATATCTGGTGTTAATTCATAGTCTGCAAGTGGATATTTTATATTTTTCTTTTTGTCTGTGATAACTGCAAATGATGTTACTTCTGAGCCTGTTCCTGATGTTGTAGGTATTGCTACCATTTTTGCTTTTTCTCCAAGTTTTGGGAATTTATAGGTACGTTTCCTTATATCCATAAATTTAAGTTTTAATCCTTCTACGTCTGCGTCTGGATGTTCATAAAATAGCCACATTCCTTTTGCTGCATCCATTGGGCTTCCTCCACCGATTGCAATTATTACATCTGGATTAAATCTATTCATTGCTTCTACACCTTTTTTTATTGTATCAAATGAAGGATCTGGTTCTACCTCTGCAAATATTTCTGAATGTACATATTGTCTTCTTTTTCTTAAATGATATAATATTTTATCAACATAGCCAAGTTTTACCATTGATTCATCTGTAACTATAAACGCTCTCGTTATATCTGGCATTTTCTCTAAGTAACCAATTGAACCTGCCTCAAAATATATTTTTTCAGGTATTTTAAACCATTGCATATTTACTCTCCTTTTTGCAACTCTTTTTATATTTATTAAGTTAACTGATGATACATTTGCTGTTGTAGAATTTCCTCCAAATGTACCACATCCAAGTGTTAATGAAGGCATATTTGTATTATATATATCTCCAATTGCTCCATGAGTTGAAGGAGAATTTACAATTATTCTTCCTACTTTAACTGTGTTTGAGAATTTGCTTATTGTTTCTTGGTCTTCTGAATGTATTACAGCTGAATGTCCAAGTCCTCCGTATTCTAGCAATTTCTCTGCTGTTTCTATTCCCTTTTCTGAATTTGGCACTATATAATATGCAAGTACAGGACTTAATTTTTCTTTAGAAAATGGATATCCCTCTCCTACTCCTGTTTGAGGCACAACTATTACTTTTGTTTTTTCCGGTATATCAATTCCTGCAAGCTTTGCAATAGCATATGGACTTTGCCCTGCTATTTCTGATTTTAGTTTTCCATTTTCAAACATTGCTTTTTCTAATTTTTCAGTCTCTGCTTTATTTACAAAGTAGCAACTTGATTCTTTCATCAATTTTTCAAATTCTTTTGATATTTCTTTATCTACAATTACAGCTTGCTCTGATGCACAAATCATTCCATTATCAAATGATTTTGAAAGAACTAAGTCTGTAACTGCTGTTTTTAATTTTGCTGTTTTATCTATATAGCAAGGCACATTTCCGTGGTCCTACACCTAGTGCTGGTTTTCCACATGAATATGCTGCTTTTACCATTCCTGTACCACCTGTTGCAAGTATTAAATTTACATCTGGATGATTCATTAAAGCTGATGTTGCATGTACAGAAGGTTTTTCTATCCATAATATACAATCTTTAGGTGCTCCTGCTTCTATTGCTGCATCTCTTAAAATTCTTGCAGTTTCACTACTGCATTTTTGTGCTGATGGATGGAATCCAAAGATTATTACGTTTCTTGTTTTTGCTGCAATAATTGATTTAAACATCGTTGTTGATGTTGGGTTTGTTACAGGTGTTACACCCGCAATAATTCCTATTGGTTCTGCAATCTCTTCGTATCCTTCTTCTTCATTATCTCTAATAACTCCTACTGTTTTATCATATTTTATACTGTGATATACATATTCAGATGCAAACATATTCTTTGTTATCTTATCTTCGTATATCCCCCTTTTAGTTTCTTCCACAGCCATTTTTGCAAGTCTCATATGATTTTCAAGTCCTGCCATAGCCATTTTTTTAGTAATATTATCTACTGTCTCTTGATCTAATTTCATATATTCTTGTGATGCGATTTTTGCTCTTTTAATTAAATCATCTATCATATCCTTTATTTCTTTTTCTTCTTCCTGTGTAATTTCTTTTGCCATAAATTAGCCTCCTTTGACTTTTTATTTAGTATATGAACTTTTTATGTATTAATTCATGTAGTTATTATATAACAATAAAATATATTTGGTCAAGTAAAGGGCATAAAAAATCCTCCTTTTTAGGAGGACATTTTTATTGATTATTTTTGATATATTCAACTACATCATTTACTGTAACGATTTTTTCAGCATCGCTATCTGGAATTTCCATATCGAATTCTTCTTCTAGTGCCATTATTAATTCTACTATATCTAGTGAATCAGCTCCTAAATCGTCTATGAAAGATGCTTCTAAAGTAACTGTATTGTCAGCAACATTAAGTTGTTCTACAATTATTTCTTTTACTTTATCAAAAATTTCATCTGTACTCATTTATTAAACCTCCCTTATTTTTAACATTATTTTGTTTAGATTAACATTATTATATATTAATTAATTTGTCAAGCTTTTTTTTGTAATTTTTCAAATTCTTCTATCATTTTATCAACAGCTTTGTTTTTTACAAATTCTTCTGCCTGTTTTATTGTAAAATAGAATAAATATTCATCACTACTGCCATGCGCTTTTACGACAGGTTTCTTTACTCCTAAGAATAAAGCTCCGCCATATTCTTTATAATCCATTGTTTTGGCAAATCTCTTTATTGCTGGCATACATGGTATGGCTCCTATTATTGAAAATATATTTTTCTTTAAGCTTTCTGTTAATGATTTTTTTACAAATTTGCCTAATCCTTCTACTGCTTTTAAAAATACATTACCAGTAAATCCGTCTGTTACTAATGCATGTATTTGCCCTGAAAATGCATCCCTTCCTTCAACATTTCCAACAAAGTTTATATCTAAACTTTCGGCATTTTCTTTTAATAATTTATAAGCTTCTTTTGTAAGCTCATTTCCCTTTGTTTCTTCTGTTCCAATATTAAGTAAGCCTATTGCTGGTTTATCTATTTTATATGTATTTTTTAAATATATACTAGACATTTGCGCAAATTGGAGAAGGTTTATTGGCTTACAATTTGTATTTGAACCAGAATCTATTAATAATAATCTGCTTTTATACGCTGGGAGTATACCGGCAAGAGCTGGTCTATCTATTCCTTTTATTCTTCCAACAAGAAGTGTTGCTCCGAGTAAGTAATGCTCCTGAATTTCCAGCAGATATAAATACATCTCCTTTTCCTTCTTTTAAAAGATTAAAACCTACAACCATTGATGAATCTTTTTTGTGTTTAATTGCAACTGTTGGTGTATCTTCCATCTCTATTACTTCTGTTGTATTATGTATTTTTATATTACTTGCCATATCTTCGATTTTATCTTTTCCATAAAATTCTTTTACTTTTTTGTTTATAATTTCTTCATTTCCAACTAGAAGTATATCTGCATGTACTTCTGGTGCTGCTTTTACTGCTCCTTTTATTACTGCATCTGGGGCATTATCTCCTCCCATTGCATCTACTAATATTACCATAATTTAAAGTTTCCCCTCGTTTCTAAATACTAATATTATAGTTTATAGTTATTTTATTCTTCTTAATTTTATTATTATTTTTTGAAAAAAGCAATATTTTTATGAAATTTTTCATTTAATTTTAATTAAGTTTTAGAAGTACTAAAAGACCGCACAAGGTGCGGCCTTTTTATATAATAATTTATTTCAATTATTACTCAATTATTTCAGAAACGATTCCTGAACCTACAGTTCTTCCACCTTCACGGATAGCGAATCTTAATCCTTTTTCAATAGCGATAGGTGTAATTAATTCTATTGTCATTGTTACGTTGTCTCCTGGCATAACCATTTCTGTTCCTGCAGGTAAATCGATAACACCTGTAACGTCTGTTGTTCTGAAATAGAATTGTGGTCTATATCCATTGAAGAATGGTGTATGTCTTCCACCCTCTTCTTTTGTTAGGATGTAAACTTCTGCTTTGAATTTTGTATGTGGATGAATTGATCCAGGTACTGCTAATACTTGACCTCTTTCAATTTCATTTCTTTGAATTCCTCTTAAAAGAACACCGATGTTGTCTCCAGCTTCAGCTTGGTCTAGTAATTTTCTAAACATTTCTACACCTGTAACAACTGTCTTTTTCTTTTCTTGAGAAAGTCCAACTATTTCAACTTCGTCTCCAACTTTTACAACTCCTCTTTCTACTCTACCTGTTGCAACTGTTCCTCTACCTGTAATTGTGAATACGTCTTCAACTGGCATTAAGAATGGTTGATCGGTTGGTCTGTCTGGTGTTGGGATATAGCTATCAACTGCATCCATTAATTCTCTAATGCAAGCATATTCTGGTGCATTAGGATCTGTAGATGTAGATTCAAGTACTTTTAATGAAGATCCTTTTATTATTGGAATCTCGTCTCCTGGGAAATCATAGCTTGAAAGTAAGTCTCTAACTTCCATTTCAACTAATTCTAGTAATTCTGGATCATCTACTTGATCACATTTGTTTAAATATACAACGATATATTTAACACCAACTTGTCTAGCAAGTAAGATATGCTCTCTTGTTTGAGGCATTGGTCCATCAGCTGCTGAAACAACTAAGATAGCTCCATCCATTTGAGCTGCACCTGTAATCATGTTCTTTACATAGTCTGCGTGACCTGGGCAGTCAACGTGTGCATAGTGTCTCTTATCTGTTTCATATTCTACGTGAGCTGTGTTAATTGTGATTCCTCTTGCTTTTTCTTCTGGTGCTCCGTCGATTTGATCATAAGCTGTATATTGTGCTTTTCCCATTAATCCTAGCACTTTTGTTATAGCAGCTGTTGTTGTTGTTTTACCATGGTCAACATGGCCTATTGTACCAATGTTAACGTGTGGTTTTGTTCTTTCAAATTTAGCTTTTGCCATTTTTAAAATCCTCCTTTAAGTTAGCTATTTTTTAGCTAATATATTATTTTTAAAATTTAATAGCTTAATTCATTAGCACTTGCATTTTATAACATTTTTGCAAAAAATGCAAGTGTTTTGATGATTATTGTTCGAATTTATATCTAATTTGGAAAAAGAAACGAGTATTGCTAGGCGCACGAATTCAAATATCGCTGAGGCGTGCTCTTGCACGTTGATGCGATTTTGAATTCGTTGCAACAACGCAAGACGACGTTTATTTTTTCAAATTACTCCTCTTTTTTGGTACGAGAAGCCACTATAGTCTCAAGTACAGATTTTGGAACTTCTTCATAATGACTTGGTTCCATTGCATAAGTTCCTCTACCTTGTGTTTTAGAACGTAAGTCTGTTGCATAACCAAACATTTCTGAAAGTGGAACAAATCCTCTTATTATTTGGCTACCGTTTCTTGCTTCCATTCCTTCCATTCTTCCACGTCTTGAGTTAATGTCTCCTATAACGTCTCCCATGTATTCTTCTGGAACTGTTACTTCAACTTTCATAATAGGCTCAAGTATAACTGATTTTCCTTTTTTAGCTCCTTCTTTGAATGCCATTGAACCAGCTATTTTGAATGCCATTTCTGAAGAGTCTACATCATGGTAAGAACCGTCTACTAATGTTGCTTTAAAGTCGATAACTGGATATCCAGCAATAACTCCTGATTCAGCAGCTTCTCTAATTCCTTCTTCAACTGGTTTGATGTATTCTTTTGGAACAACACCACCAACGATTTTGCTTTCAAATTGAATTCCTGAACCTGGCTCTAATGGTTCCATTTCTAGCCATACGTGTCCATATTGTCCACGTCCACCAGATTGACGAATGAATTTTCCTTCTACTCTTACTGGTTGTCTAATTGTCTCTTTATATGCAACTTGTGGTTTACCAACGTTACATTCAACTTTAAATTCTCTTTTTAATCTGTCTACAATTATATCTAGGTGTAATTCACCCATACCAGCTATAATTGTTTG
>CALXJN010000047.1 GCA_944388635.1 uncultured Clostridia bacterium | reverse complement strand
GTACATTATCTTTTCCATACCAGCTATTTTCTTTTTCTCCGCTTGATGTTATTGCTATTATTGGTGCTTTTATCTTTCCTGTTACTCTTACATTTGCATATCTTTCATTTCCATTATTTGCAATTGCCTTTACCTTGTACCAGCCTGTTTCTGTTACTTCAAAACTTGCGGTTTCTGTGTTTGCTGTTTGTACTACTTCTCCTTTATATATGAGCTCTATTCTTGCTATTCCTCCTTCACGGCTTGCTGTTGCTTCTGCGCTTCCTTTTGTTTCGTCATAATATGCTGTTAATGTTGGATATGCACTTCCGTCATCTTTGCCTATTCCTTCTATCTCTAACATTCCTGTTAGCTCATCATAGTACACTTGATACATATATCCTTTATCTACTGTAACTATTATATCTTTGCTTTCTTCATTTGGCACAGCTTCTTTTATCCATGTTTCATTTAGCATGTCCTCTGCCATGCTTGTTACAGTTGTTGTTCTTCCTGCTAAGCTATCTGCTAAGATAATACTATGTGCAAGTTGCTGTAGCTGTTCTTTATATTGCTGATAATCGTATTCATCTACTGCGACTTCCGTACTTGTAATTATCCCCTCATCTCCCGTAATTTGTGCCACTACAACACTCGTAAGTATCACAAGAAGCATCACCGTAACTATTAATACAATTAGGGTAATTCCTGCTTCTTTGTTTGGCCTCACTTTGATATTCATTTTTTACTCATTTTCCTCCTTTGTTTTTATCTTTAAGGCTTTCTTTTCCCCTTATGGTTAGAAACCAAGTGGTAAAAGTCAAAACCAAACCAAACCCAAAACCAATTGATTTCCACCCATAAAGAGAAAATCTTTTATGAAAATGTAATTTTCTTATACATAATATTTTATGTATCATTTTAGATTATTATACATAAATAATTATGTATTGTCAATACATAATTATTCATGTGTGTTAAAATTTTTTTAGAATAATAATTATTCTTGTTACATACTCTAAAAATTAAATTACAAAAATCCATATAAATAAAACTTTGAAAGGATAATTTATGAAATATCAAAGATTAAAAGATTTAAGAGAAGACAAAGATATTTATCAAAAAGATGTCGCTAAACTTTTAAAGATATCTCAGCAATATTACTCTGAATACGAAAACGGCAAACGCCCTATACCTGTTGAATATCTTATAAAGCTTGCAGAATTTTATAATACTTCTATTGATTATATTGTAGGAATTACAAATGAAATAAAACCTTATAAAAGAATATAAAACCAACTTTTTATTAGATTAAAAAAGTTGGTTTTATTTTTCATACTAAAATTTTTATGCTTTATCCAAAACTTGAAGAAGTAAAGCCATACGCACATATAACCCATTATGTGCTTGTTCAAAATAGCAAGCTCTTGGATCATCATCTACATCCGTTGATATTTCTATTACTCTTGGTAGTGGGTGCATTAATATTGTATGGTCTGAAAATGTATCCAAAACTTCTTTATTTATTATAAATTCCTCTTTTCCAAAATCTCCTTCAAATCTTTCTGCCTGTATTCTTGTATGGTATATAATATCAATATCTTTTGGAAGTTCATCAAAACTTGTACACTTTTTATACTCTATTCTTCTTTCTTTAAGCATATCTATGTATTCTTGAGGCAATGCAAAAGCTTCTTTACTTAATCCGTAAATTTCTATATTATCATATAATGATAATAATTTTATTAAAGAATGTATTGTCCTTCCATATAATAAGTCCCCAAGTATTGCAACTTTTACTCCATCTATTTTTCCTTTTTTTCTTTCAATTGTATAAAGGTCAAGTAATGCTTGAGTTGGATGTTCTCCCTTTCCTGCTCCTGCATTTATTACTGGTATTTTTTCTACACTTGCTGCATCTATTGCTGATGTATCAGACTTATGTCTTATAACAAGTGCATCTGCATACCCTGCAATTACTTGTACTGTGTCTTGTATTGTTTCTCCTTTTGCAGCTGATGAAAATTCTCCTGCGTTTTCTGTTGTGATTATCTTAGCACCTAATTTTAAAGCTGCTGTTTCAAATGATAGTCTTGTTCTTGTACTTGGCTCATAAAACATTATTGCAATAATTTTGTCATCTAATTTATGCGCATATTCCTTTGGGTTTGTTCTTATTTTTTCTGCTAATTTAAAAACTTCTTCCAAACTTTCTTTAGTATATTGATCGCTACTTAATACATGCTTCATATTTTATTTTTCCTTTCACATTATTTTTACTATTATATTATACATAATAATTTATTTCAACATTTTTTCCAAAATTTAACTTTTTTATGTCATTTTTTGATTATTTTTCATAATATATATTAAGCTTGATACAAGCTATTTATGAAAGGAATGAAAAATATGGATTTTGAAAATTGTGAAGATAAGTGTCCAGTTGTAGAAGTTGACGGTTTCATAGAAGCAGGAAAACAATTTGATATAGAAATCAACCTTCCTGAGGATAAACGTAATGTTATATTTGGTGTTATCAAAGATTGCTATCATGAGCCAGTTAGAGATGCAGTTGTAAAACTTATTGAGATAGATTATGAAAAAGGCGAAGAAATAAGAAAACCTGTAACTCATACTTTTACAGATGAATATGGTGAATTTGTTTTAGGACCTCTTTGTCCTGATAAAAAATATGCAATTACTGTTTGGGCAAATAAGGTTAGAACTTGCAAAATATGTGCTAAAGGTAGTAGAAAAGGTAGATGTTTAAAAGGCATAAAAATGGATCAATGCGATAAATATATAGAAAAAAATCCTTGTGATTTTAGAGCTATAGAAGAAAATTCTACTGAAAATAATTGTGATTAACAACGAAGTCCCCAAAAGCTTGGGGGCTTTGTCAATGAGGACGGTTCTAAAATCCGGTCGTTTGGGATGTTGTCAATGGGGACGCATCTAGAATGACAACTTTTTTATAGAATATTAAAAATTTTTTAAATTAATATAAAGTTGTCATTCAAAACCGTCCCCATTGACAGTATTAAAAACAAAATTTGCGAATCTAGATAAGTACCTATTGGCAAGTTTTCTAGAACATTCTAGGATTTCCGAGGTCTCATAATTGGTGGCATTTGGTTCATTCCTTGACCTGGCATTGGCATTCCCATTCCATAATTTGGTCTTGCTGATAAAAGCTCTCTTATTATTAATATTTTTATTAAATCTTTAAGTAATAAATTTTGTCTTGGTGGTCTTCTTGTTTCTTTTATTCTTGGATTTTTTACATCTCCATTTTTCAAACTTTCTCGTGTTTCTTGCTCTTCTTCATCCGCTTCCACTACGCTATATACTTCTTCTGTCATTTGTATTATTTGTTCTGGCGTTATATTTACCATATTTCTTCTACTACATACTTTTTGCACAACTGGGTACACAATTTTATATATATCAGGATAAAGACTATTTACTTCTTGCATGTTTTGATTTATGCCAATTGGTTCATAATATTCCGCTTCTCTATATGTATTTGGCATTCCATAACCTAAAACACTCCTCATATATTCTTCATAATTATTATACATACAAAAATATCCTCCTTCCACATATATCTATATATATGCAAAAAGAGGTATTTTTGTTAAATTTTATTCAAGATTATTTACTATTTCTTTAAATTTTTTGCCTCGCTCTTCAAAGTTTTTAAATAAGTCAAAACTAGCACTTGCTGGCGAAAACAAAACTACATCTCCTGGTTTTGCAAATTTCCTTGCAAGTTTTGCTGTCTCCTCTAATGTGTCACACATGTATGTGTCTACTTTCTTTTTTTCCTTTTCTCCTTCTTCTTTTACAGCTAAAAATATCTTTTCAGCTGTTTGCCCCATTAATATTAGTGTTTTTACATTATCTAAAATTGGTTTTGCAATAGGTTTATAATCTAAATGTTTATCATATACACCTGCTATTAATACTATCTTTTCATCAAATGAGTTTAATCCAGCAATTGTTCTTGTTGGGCTTGTTCCTATTGAATCATTATACCATTTTACACCGTCTATTTCTCTTATAAATTCTATTCTGTGTTCCACTCCATTGAACTCTTTTATTGCTTCAATTTGTGTATCTATTGGAACTAGGCTCTTTGTTGCTGCAATTGCTGCACATACATTTTCGTAATTGTGTCTTCCTCTTAATTTGATATCTTTTGTATTCATTACATGTCTTCTTATTCTATCATTGCATTCTTTTATTACGTCTTCATCTAAGATTATTCCGTCATCTAATTTTGTATGACTACTGAAAAATACAACTCTTCCCTCTGCTTCTTTTGCACATTCCCTTGTTATATCATTATCATAGTTTAAGACTACAATATCATCTTTTGATTGATATTTAAATATATTTTTCTTTGCTTCGATATATTCATCATAAGATGAATGTATGTTTAAGTGGTTTGGACTAACATTTGTTATAACTGATATTTTAGGACTTATTTTCATATCCATTAATTGGAAACTGCTAAGTTCTAGTACTATAAAATCTTCTTTATTCATTTCCCTAAGTTTTGTAAATAATGGTATTCCAATATTTCCGCCTAGATAACAATTGTATCCATTCTTTTTCAATATTTCATATATAAGTGATGTTGTTGTAGTCTTTCCGTCACTCCCTGTAACTCCAATTACTGTTCCGTGGGCACATTTCAATAAGCATCTCTATTTCAGAAGTTACAATTGCTCCTTCTTCTTTTGCTAAAAGTAATTCTTTCTTAGTTGGCATACAACTTGGTGCTCTAAATATAATGTCAAATCCTTTTAATTCTTTTAAGCATTCTTTTCCAAATACATATTTCATGTTGTATTTTATTAATTCTTCAAAAATTTCTTTTGGGATATTATCTACTTCTCGTTCGTCAAATGCAGTAACTTTTGCTTCTTTTTCAAACATGTATTTTAAAAGTGGCACATTACTTACACCTAGCCCTATAATTGCAACTTTTCTATTTTTTAAATATCTTTCAAATTCCTCTAGCTTTTCATTCATCGTTTTCACTTCCTATTATTCTTTATACTTATCTAATATCTTTCCTAAATCTTTTGAAAAATCTTTTAACATAACTAGTTTTATACTTATGTCCTTTCCTCTTGTGTAATCATCTATTACTTGCTTTAGTTGCTTAATATTTTTCATTTCTGGTTCTATTTCTTTTGTGTATAAATCTGCTCTATTTAATAATTTTTCTTTTATTGTTACGATATCCTCATTGCTCGCACATGATAATCTTTGGAATGTTTGATATACATCATAATATTTGAAAATTGGTATGTTCATACATTCTTTATCAAATCTTTCGTAAAATACTTCCATTTTCATTGGTATGCATTTAAAGATTGAATCAGCTTTTTCAATATACATTCTATCTTTTAATTTAGAGTTTAATATATGGAAGTGTTTGAGTATATCTTCTACATCTTGTGATGGCTCTCCTATACCTATCGTATCAAGCTCTTCTTCTACATTATCACAGTAAGTAGATACAAGTGAAGATATGTTCATTCCGTTTATAAATGTTGTTTTTACTGTTTTTATATCATGTTTTATTAATCCTTTTTTTATTAAATAGTCAAAGTATATAAATAGTTTTACATTTTCTATAAGTGTTGTTTTACCTGTTTTTACATCTTCTAATATTTCATCTATAATTCTATCAAAATCTTCGTCACTTATTTTCCAGTATTCTTCTGTTAAAAGCCTTTTGTAACCAGGAAGGTTTGATGTATCTACTGTACTTATTATCATTTCCATGTCTTTTTTGAATACTTTCATATCAAATATTCTTGTTCTAACATATATTTCAATAAATTTGAAAAATCTATATTCTGATTTAAAATTATAATAATAAGTATTATCAAATTCTTTAATATAAAACTGTCTATTATCCATTAATACTCTTGAAGAAACAAGTATTGCTTTGTATTCTTCATTGTTTTCTATATTTACAAATTTATCTTTTGTGATTTTACCGAGCTTTTATTTCAAATGATACTGCTATTGTAAATATTAACATTGTCTGTAAAACTCTATGATTTGTGTTTGGATAATTTTTATTTACCATTTCAAATATTTTCTTAAAGTCATTTAAAGCATGTTTTAGTATTCTTAGGTTTCTTGTTCCACTTTTATTAAATGTTGTTATTATAAGCCCTGTAGATTCTCTTAAAAATCTTATTAAATCTGCGTTTGTCTCATATCTCATTAAGAGTCCGTTTATTATATAATCAAATTTTGGTTGATATTCGAAGGTTTCTCCTATTAGTTTTTCTTTTATTCTTTCATAGTCGTTTGCCTTATCAAATACATACTCTATTTTATCTTGTATCTTTTCAACCATTGGTTTATCTGTAATCTTTGTTAGTTCGTTTTCTTTATCAAGTATATATGTTGCTATAAAAGTTTTCATTTCTAGGTTTGTGCTTTTTAGTTTTGTTGATAATTCTTTTTCATTACAAATAATTATTGTTTTTATATGGTCATGTTCTACGAAATTATTAATATATCCTAAAATATCGATAACATCTACATTTGCTCTTTCTAGGTCGTCAAAGCATAATACTTTATCATCTGTTGAGAAAAAGTCTGAATAATTAACTCTATCTCCATTTTGTGTAACGCCAAAAAGGTTTGCCATATCTATACCAGTTTTTGCATATTCTGGTATTTTTGTTACTCCATTTGTATTCATGAATTTCTTTAGGTTTTTATCCATTAGTTGTGTTGTCTCTATAAATATCTTTTTACTTATTTCCTCTAAGTTTGATATTCCGGTATAGCGACATATAAATTGTTGTAAATGATTTTCCGATTAAGTGTCATTGATTCTATCTTATTTCTTACTTTATTATTCCAAAAGTAAGTTTTTCCTGAACCCCATTCTCCGTTTATCATAACTGCATAATCTGTATAATCTGCTCTTACATAATCTAATATACTTTCAACTAATTCTTCCATTTGTTACTCTATTCCTTTCCTAGTACTACCTTTTAGCAAGTGTAAGTACTAATACTTCTTTAGCTTGATTTAATTTTAATACTTTGGCGCATTCTTCTGCTGTACTTCCTGTTGTATATATATCATCAAAAAGTATTATTTTTTTATCTTTTATTATTTTACTTTCTTGTACTTCATATACACCTTTGACATTTTGTATTCTTGCTGTTTTTGAAAGTAGGCTTTGTCTTTCATTATTTTTTATTTTTTTTAAAATCTTTTTATATTGTATTCCTTCTATATGTTTTGCGATTTCTTTTGCAATTAGCTCACTCTGGTTGTATCCTCTTTCATTTTTTCTTTTCTTATGCATAGGTACCGCTTCTATTATATCATAAGATTTCAAAATTCCACATATTTTTTCATTTTTTAATATTAATTTTGCAAATGTTTTGTACATATATGGTTTATCAAAAAATTTATATGTTAGAATATCATCTCTTATTTTACCTTCATATTGTGCTAAATATATGTGTTTATCAAAATATTTTCCTTCATGTATACTTTCATTATATTTTATGTAATTATTAATTTCTTTTTCACATTTTGGGCATAATGAGTTTTCATCTATTTTGCCACAAAATCCGCATACATTTGGATAAATTAGATTAAGTAAAAAATCTAATATTTATATCACCCTCTTGTTTTTCTACTAACTTTGGTCGTTTTGGACTCATCTAGAATGACCGAAAATAATTTAATACTTAAAATTAAAAAAATTTTTTTAATTTTCGGTCATTCAAAACCGTCCCAAACGACCGAAGTTTTAAATTCCTTCTAGTTTATATTGTAATCCTGTATTTCTTACTTTTGCATCTGTATTTCTTATCATAAATTGTATTACATCTTTACTTCCAATTATTATTAATAGTTTTTTTGCTCTTGTTATTGCTGTGTATAAAAGATTTCTTGTTAATAACATTGGTGCTGACCTTACTATTGGGAGTATTACTACATCAAATTCACTTCCTTGTGATTTATGTACAGTAATTGCATATGAATGTTCAATTTGGTCTATGTCTGTATATGGGTATTCTACTACTTTTCCGTCATAATCTACTTCTATTGTTTCTGATATTGTACTGATATTTGTTATTGTTCCCATTTCTCCATTGAAAATTCCGTGTTCCTGTATTTTCGCCTTGTTCCCATTCAATATCATAATTGTTTTTCATTTGCATTACTGTATCGCCTTCTCTAAAGACTACACTTCCCATTACTTTCTCTTTTTTATCTTTTTCTTTTGGATTTATTAATTCTTGTATTTTTTTATTTATTTCTCTAGTTCCAACTAATCCCTTTTTACTTGGTGTTATTATTTGCACACTCCTAAAACTATTATATTCTTCAAACTTTTTTAAGCCGTCTTTATATAATGATAATAAAAATTGTAATATTCTTTCCTGGTTTGCCTCTTGTACAAAGAAAAAGTCTTTTTTTAATTCTTCGTCACTATTTTCTATAAAATACTTGCCTGAGTTAACTCTATGTGCATTAAGTATTATTTTACTTCTTGCAGCTTGTCTAAAGATTTTATCTAGTACAATTACTTGTATCTTTTTTGATGCGATTATATCTTTTAAAATACTTCCGAGGTCCAACTGAAGGAAGCTGGTCAACATCTCCAACAAGTACAAGCTTTGTTCCTTCATATATTGCCATAAGTAAATATTTCATAAGTGCTAAGTCTATCATTGATGTTTCATCTACAATCACAACATCTGCATCTATTGGCTCTATTTTTATTTCTTCATTTATATAATTGGCATCATTTATTTTAGTTATTTGCAATAGTCTATGTAATGTTTTTGCATCTTCTCCTGTTGTTTCTGTCATTTTTTTAGCTGCACGTCCTGTTGGTGCACATAGTACGACTTTCTTTCCTTCTTTTTTATATAGCTCTATTATGCTTTTTATTATTGTTGTTTTTCCTGTTCCGTGGTCCACCAGTTATTACACATACATTATTTTTATTTACTGCAAATATTGCTTCTTTTTGTTTGTCTGATAATTCAATTTTATTTAAATTTTCTATTTTTTCTAGTTTTTCTTCAATATTTGCAATATGTTTTCTATTTTTTACATTATCAAGCCTTATTAATTTTCCAGCTATAAATACCTCTGCCTCATAATATTCTGCAAGATATACCCATTCTTCTCCGTCTCTTTCTTCTATTACAACTATCCCCTTAACTTTCATTTGATTTAAAAATTCATTTATTGTACTTCCAGAGATTTGAAGAAGAGTTGAAACAAAGTCTATTAAATTATTTCTTATAACACAAGTATGTCCATTATATGTTGCAAGAAGTAAGCCATATTTTATTCCATACGTAATTCTTTGTTCATCATCTGTGTTTATGCCAATTTTCAATGCTGCTTCATCTATTGTTTTAAAATTTATACCTCTAACAACATCAATTAGTCTGTATGGATCGTTTTTTATTTCTTCTATTGCATTTAAGCCATATAAATCATATACTTTTTTTGCGTAATTTGAACTTATTCCAATTTCGTCTAAGAAACTAACAATTTTCCAAAGTTCTCTACTTTCTATAAAACTTGCTGAAATCTCTAATGCTTTTTCCTCAGTAATTCCTTTTATTACTACTAACTCATTTGGAGAATTTTCTATTATGTCTATTGTATCATCTCCAAATTGCTTTATTATTTTTTTTGCGGTCTTTGGTCCTATCCATTTTACATTTCCACTTGCAAGATATTTTTCTAGTGCTTCTAATGTTTCTGGCATATTTTTCTTAAAAGTACTTACTTTGAATTGTTTTCCATAATCTTTATGAGTTACATATTCTCCGATAAACTGTTAGGCTATCTCCTACATTTACGAATGGTAAAAAACCTACAATTGTCATTTCGCCTTGGTCTTTTGTAATCATTCTTGCAATAGTATATGAATTTATTTCGTTATAATATATGATTGAATCAATTTGTCCTTCTAATTCCAATGCTTTTCCCTTTCTATTATTTTCTTAAATCTTCTATTGCTTCTTCATAATTTTCTTTATTTACAATTGCTGAACCTGCAACGAATATGTTAGCTCCAGCTTCTTTTGCCATTTCTATTGTCTCGGAATTAATTCCTCCGTCTACTTCTATATCAATATCTATATTGTTTTTATCTATATATTCCTTTAAAGCTTTTACTTTGTCAATAGTTTCTGGTATCAATTTTTGTCCTCCGAGTCCTGGTTCTACTGTCATTACTAGGCACATATGTATATATGGAAGATATTCATATATCTCTTCTATTTTTGTGTTTGGTTTTACTGATATTCCGTACCTTCACATTATTTTCTTTTATGTAGTTTATTAATTCCATTACTTCTTCTTTTGATTTTGCGGCCTCTAAATGAAATGTTATTATATTTGGTTCTAACCCTATATAGTCATCTACAAAGCTTTTTACATCCTCTACCATTAAGTGCACATCTAGCGGGATATTTGACATTTGCTTAATTGAATTTGCATATTCTTTCATAAGTTCTACTGTATTTTTTGGTACAAATTTTCCGTCCATTACGTCAATATGAAAATAGTCTGTATGTGCAACCTCCAATCCATAAAATACTTTCATTGCATTTTCTTTTTCTACATTTAATATTGAAGTTGAGATTTCTACCATTTGTGTTCCTCCTTATCTTTTAATTCATTATATATTTTTATATAATTTTCATATCTTTCTTTTTGTATCTTTCCCTCAGATACTGCTAATTTTATTCCGCAATTTTTTTCTTTAATATGAGTACATCCAACAAATTCGCAGTTTTTAATACAACTTTTAAACTCTATAAAATAGTTTTCTAAATCTTTACTTTCAATTTCATAAATATCCATATTTTGAAAGCCTGGTGTATCTAAAAGGTATGTGTTTTTATCTAATTCATATAATGTAACTTCTGTTGTAGTATTTTTTCCCATTTTATTTTTCTTACTTATTTCGCCTTGGTTTGCAATTTGTCTATTTAAAAGCTTATTTGTAAGAGTAGATTTTCCGAACACCTGACTGTCCGAGCAAATGCCGTTATGTTGTTTTTTAATATATTCTTTAGTTCTCCTATACCTTCTCCTGTTTCGCTACTAGTTTTTATAACCTTATATCCAACTTTTGTATATAGATTATATAACTTTTCAGCTATATTTTCATCTAAATCTATTTTATTTATTAAAATTGTTGGTTTTATTTTTGAGAATTCAGCAAATGCCAGCCATTTATCTAACATCAGTAAATTTGGTTTTGGCATTTTAGTTGATATAATAAATATAATTTGAGAGATATTAGAAACTTTTGGTCTTTTCATAAAAGACGTTCTTTCTAATACTTTATTAATTACTTTTTGATTTTCGTCAAACTCTACATTGTCTCCGTACTACTGGCTTTAAATCTTCTCCTCTTAATTTTCCTCTTGCTGTACATTCAAAAATTTTTTCGTTTTCTTCTACGAAATATGTATTTGAAACAATCTTTATTATTCTCCCTATCATTTTTGCTCCTAAATTAATATATTTTTGTTAGCTTAAAATTTAAATAATCTGCACTAACAAGTTTTAGTTCTATTTTTCCGATATTTCCTTCTACAGCTTCACTATGTGATTCTCCGTGGAGATGTCCATATATACATTTTTTTACATTATATTTTTGCATTATTTTCATGAATTCAGATTTTTCCAAAAGATTTTTATTTGTTGGTGGGTAATGCATACAAACTATTATGTCCTTATCTTCTCCATACTTTTTAATTCCGTCAGTTATCGATAATTCTAATCTTAAAAGTTCTCTATTTAAAATTTTTTTATCTTCTTCTTCGTTTGAATTTAAAACCCAGCCTCTTGTTCCTACAATTATGTTTTCCTCAAATTCATAAGAATTATTATATAAAAAGGAAATATCTTTAAAATCATTTTTCTCCATGTACTCATTAAGCTTTTTTAAACTATTCCACCAATAGTCGTGATTCCCTTTAAGCATTATTTTTTTACCTGATAAACTATTTAAGTATTCAAAATCTTTATAAGTTTCTTCTAAATCAATAGCCCATGAAAAATCTCCTGGAAGCAAAACTAAGTCTTTATCAGTTACTTTTTTTATCCAGTCATCTTTGATTTTTTGCTCATGATTTCTCCAATTATCTCCAAATATATCCATTGGTTTTGGAGATGAAAAGGATAAATGTAAATCAGCTATTGCATAA
>CALXJN010000046.1 GCA_944388635.1 uncultured Clostridia bacterium | reverse complement strand
TTTAATTAATCCGTCCAACAAATATTTAATATTTTTAAAATCTCATCTTCGCCATATATAATATGACATACATTGTTTAAAATTATACAATAATTTTATGATTTTGTCAAATTCGATTATGAGCTTTGTTGTATAGAAAAAATCTGACGATTTTTCCTATACAATAAAAAAATGCATGCAAAAAGGTAGGCTCTATGCCTACCTTAAAAACAACATTGTTAAATTTCATGTTCTAGATTTTTTAAGCTTTGCCTGTTGAACCAAATACATCTCTCATTTTGTGTTTAACTGTTTCTTTTATTTTTTCTCTTGCAGGAGTTAAATATTTTCTAGGATCAAAAACTTCTGGGCTTTCTGCAAATACTTTTCTTATTTCAGCTGTCATTGCAAGTCTTAGGTCTGTATCAACATTAATTTTTGATACTCCTTTCATGCTTGCTTCGTGTAACATTTCATCTGGTACACCTTTTGCTCCTGGGATATTTCCACCATATTTATTACATGTTTCAACTAGTTCTGGTATTACTGTTGAAGCACCATGTAGTACAAT
The DNA here is from genome assembly GCA_944388635.1 of uncultured Clostridia bacterium. GTDB lineage: Bacteria > Bacillota > Clostridia > TANB77 > CAG-508 > JAAWPK01. The sequence goes on along the minus strand of CALXJN010000046.1, from coordinate 3,773 downwards.
TGGTGTATTTGGTAATTTTTCTTTTATTTTTTGCAATATATCAAATCTAAGTTTTGCTTCTCCTTTGAATTTATATGCTCCATGACTTGTACCTATAGCTATTGCAAGAGAATCACATCCAGTTCTATCTACGAATTCTTTTGCTTGGTCTGGATCAGTATACATTGCATCAGATGAAGCAACATTTACATCATCTTCTATACCTGCTAATTTTCCAAGCTCTGCTTCAACTACGACTCCTCTTTCATGTGCATAATCTACAACTTTCTTAGTTAATGCAACATTTTCCTCAAAATCATATTTTGAGCCATCTATCATAACAGATGTAAAGCCTGCATCAATACACATTTTACAGGTTTCAAAATCTGGTCCGTGGTCTAAATGTATTGCAATTGGCACATTTGTCTCTTCTGTTGCTGCTTCTATCATTTTCATTAAATAATTCATTCTTGCGTATTTAATTGCACTTGCTGATGCTTGCAATATAACTGGCGAATTTTCTTCTTTTGCTGCATCTACTATTCCCTGTATTATTTCCATATTGTTAACATTAAATGCACCTATTGCAAAATGCTCCTTCATTGATTTTTCAAACATTTCTTTAGTCGTAACTAATCCCATAAATTTTCCTCCTTTTTTACTTAAAAATTAAGTGTGCCTTAATTATAATGTTGTTATGATTATTATCAAATTTAATACATTATATCATAAAAATTCTTAAATTCATATCCTTCTGCTTTTAAATATGAAATTATTTCTGGAAGCTTATCTGCTGTTAATTGTTTTCCTCCTGAGTCATGCATTAAAATAACTATTTTATTTTTTCCTTTAGCTGTTGACTTTAAATCATTTACTATGCTCTCTGCTGTTGGTTTTCCAACTGCATCATTTGTAAGTGCATTCCAGTTTATATGTGCAATATTATTATCATCTAAAACTTTCATTGCTTCCTTTTTCATATCTGCATATTTCCCGCCAGAACTTCCTCCTGGAAATCTAAACAAATGACTTGAATAATTTTCATTTCCTATTGCTTTTCTTATTACCTCTTCTGTATGGTTATATTCATCAAGTACTGCTGTTGGAGATGAATATATTGAGTCATACTTATGCGAATAGCCATGATTTGCAATATAGTGTCCTTCGTTGTATTCTTGCTTTACAAGTTCTGGATATAGTTCTACTCTACTTCCTAATACAAAAAATGTTGCTTTTACTCCCTGGTCTTTTAAAATTTGCAGTATTTGTGGAGTAATATTAGAAGATGGTCCGTCATCAAATGTAAGATATGCAATTTTTTCTACATTTCCTTCTTTATATATATTTTTCATTCTATATTTAGCATCTTCTGAATATACTGGTGTTGGAAGTGTACTTTCTGTCTCCTGAGTCTCTTCTGTTTGATTTTCTTGGCTTGCTTCATTTTGTTCTTGACTTGGCTCCTCTTCATTAACTTGTTCTTCTTTTTCTTCTATTATATTTTCTTTTGAAGTTTCCTCCATTTGTGAATAATATTTTGCTTTATGAGCTTTTGCAACAAATATTCCTGCAAGTGTTGCTGCAACTATTACTGTTATCACAAGTGTTCCAAAAATTAATATTTTATTTACTAATTCTCTTCTATTTGCTTTAGTTTCTATTAAATATTTTTCATCTTTCATAAGTTTTCACCTATCTATTTATTCTTCATTTTTTAATGTATTTATTTTAAATAACTTTAGTATTTCTACTATAACAAGTGGAGATATTACAAGTAATATTGTTTCTACCACATTTTCACTTGGGAGTACTGCAATTCCAAATATATCTCTTAAAGCTGGAACAAATAATATTGTTAATACCAATGCTGCTGCAATAAGTATTGCAATTATTAGCTGTTTATTGTTAAATATTCCAGTTTTAAATACTGACTCTTTATTATTTCTAACATTAAATACATGTACAAGTTCTGAAAATGCAAGCACCACAAATGACATTGTTTGAGCTATTTTTATTCTTTCTTCCTCTGGCATTCCTTCACTTGATGCAAGTCCAACTATAAAAGCTAAAAGCGTAATTATTCCTATCATTGCACCTTGGTATAATACTCTAAATACCATTCCACCTCTAAAAATTCCTTTTGAATTATCTCTTGGTTTTCTGTTCATTATGTTTTTGTCTGGTGGATCAACTGCAAGCGCTAGTGCTGGAAGTGAATCTGTAACTAAATTTATCCATAGGATGTGAATCGCAAGAAGTGGTGTTATTGCATTTATATCTGATATGCCAAACCAATTTCCAAGTGTTGGTGCAAGTAATATTGCAAGAAGTAATACTACAATTTCACCAATATTGCTTGATAGTAAAAATTGTATTACTTTTAAAATATTGTCATATATTCTTCTACCTTCTTCTACTGCTGTTACTATACTTGCAAAATTATCATCTGTTAAAATAACATCTGCTGCTTCTTTTGCAACATCTGTTCCGACTTTTCCCATTGCACAGCCTATATCTGATGTTTTAAGTGCTGGCGCATCATTTACGCCGTCTCCTGTCATTGCAACTATTTCTCCATTATTTTGCCATGCTTTTACTATTCTTACTTTATGTTCTGGAGATACCCTTGCATATACAGAATATTTTCTTATATTTTTTGTAAGTTCTTCGTCTGAAATTTTTTCTAGTTCCTGTCCTGTTAATGCTTCATCATCATTTTCTAGTATTCCGAGCTCTTTTGCAATGGCAATTGCTGTAATTTTGTGGTCTCCTGTTATCATAACAGTTTTTATTCCTGCACTCTTACATTTTTCAACTGCTAATTTTACTTCTGGTCTTGGCGGATCAATCATTCCACACATTCCTAAAAATATTAGCCCATTTTCTATATTTTTCATTTCTTCATCAGTGGGTTCTTTATCTAATACTTTATATGCACAAGATAAAACTCTTAAAGCTGATTTTGCCATTTCTTCATTGTTTTTATATATTTCATTTTTATAATTCTCTAAGTCATTTTTTATACCGTCTGCTTTTTCATAAGCATTGCATCTTGCTAAAAGTTCATCTACTCCTCCTTTTGTATAAACTATATATTTATCTCCTACTCTATTTACTGTTGTCATTAGCTTTCTTTCTGAATCAAAAGGGACTTCTTTTACTCTCAAATTTTGTGTAAGAATTTCTTTTCCGTAATTTAGTTTAAATCCCATTTCTGTTAATGCTGTTTCTGTAGGATCTCCTGTAAGTTCGTCATTTTCTCCTATTTTTGTATCATTACATAGCATGTTTGCATAGATAATTTTTTTAAGTAAATCATTTTGTTCTGCATTTTCTAAATCATATAATTTTGAGTTATAAAATAATTTTTTAACAGTCATTTTATTTTGTGTAAGTGTTCCTGTTTTATCTGAGCAAATAACTGTTGCACCACCTAATGTCTCAACTGCTGGCAATTTCTTTACTATTGCATTTTTCTTTACCATTCTTTGCATTCCTATTGCAAGTACTATTGTAGATACTGCTGCTAGTCCCTCAGGTATTGCAGCAACTGCAAGGCTTACTGCTGTCATAAACATGTCTACTATTTCTTTTCCTTCTGCGAGCCCTATAAAAAATATTACTGCACATATTGCAAGACACACTATTCCAAGTGTTTTTCCTAATTCATTTAATCTTTTTTGTAGAGGTGTTTCTTTTTCTTCTACCTCATTTAACATACCTGCAATTTTTCCAACTTCTGTATTCATTCCAATAGCTGTAACAATTCCTTTTCCCCTTCCATAAGTTACCAT
>CALXJN010000045.1 GCA_944388635.1 uncultured Clostridia bacterium | reverse complement strand
CAAAACGCACATGTGGACGTCGGAAGCTTTGCTTCCGCTAACGTCCAATTTTCTTATTATTCTTTTACTTCTGTTGTAGCTTCTTCTGTAACTGTATCTACAGTTTCTTCTACAACTGGTGTTTCAGTTTCAATAGCTGGTTTTTCTAATTCTTCAGCTGGAGCTTCTTCTAAGTTTTCTTTTAGAGTTACTTCTTTAGTCTCGATTCTAGCTCCTACCTTTTCCTTAGTTCTAGCAGATTTACCAACTCTATCTCTTAAATAATAAAGTTTTGCTCTTCTAGCTTTACCAACTCTTACAACTTCAACTTTTTCTACCATTGGTGAGTGTAATAAAAATGTTTTTTCAACACCTACACCATAAGAAATTTTTCTTACTGTAAATGTTTCGTTTAATCCCCCACCTTGTTTTTTAATTATAATACCTTCGAATACTTGGATTCTTTCACGGTTTCCTTCTTTTATCTTAGCATGAACTCTTACAGTATTTCCAACATCTAGTACTGGAACTTTTTCTTTTAATTGTTCATGTTCGATAGATTTAATTATGTCCATTATTTTCTTCTCCTTCTTTTAAAATTTTATTTATTAAATCTGGTCTCTTTTTTTTAGTTATTTCTAAAGACTGTTCTCTTCTCCATTTTGATATGTTTTCATGATGTCCGGCTTAGAAGTACTTCTGGTACTTTCATCCCATGAAATTCTTCTGGTCTTGTATATTGTGGATATTCTAATAAGCTCTGCTCATTTGAAAAACTTTCTTCTTCTATTGATTCTTTGCTTATTACACCGTCTATATACCTAGATACACTATCTATTAATACCATGCTTGGTAGTTCTCCACCTGTTAAAACATAATCTCCTATGGAGATTTCTTCATCTACAATTTCATCTAAGACTCTTTGGTCAATTCCTTCATAGTGTCCGCAAAGTAATATTAAATGTTTTTCTTTGCTTAATTCTCTTACTTTTCCTTGTGTTAGAGTTTTGCCTTGCGGAGATAAGTATATTACTTTTGCATTATCCGTTTTTACAGCTTGATATGCTTCATATACCACATCTGGCATCATTACCATTCCAGCACCTCCACCATAAGGTGTATCATCTACTTTTTTATGTTTGTTTTTAGAAAAATCTCTTATATTAATTGTTTCAATTTCTATAATTCCATTTTCCTTTGCTCTTCCAATTATACTAGAATTTAGCATTTCAAACATTTCTGGGAAAAGTGTAAGTACACTAAACTTCATATTATACCATTCCTTCTAATAAATGAACTATCATTTTTTTGTCTGTTACATTTACATCTTTTATTACATCTTTTATTGCTGGCAATAATATTTGTTTGCCTAGTTCATCTTTTACAACATATACATCATTACTTCCTGTTGGAAATACATCTGTTATTTTTCCAAGAAGTTCTTCATTTTCTGTGTAAACTTCCATTCCTATTAAATCTATGATAAAATAGCTGTTTTTTGGAAGTTCTACTGCATTTTTCCTGTCTATTTTTATATAACAGTTTTTATATTCTAGAGTTTGGTTAATATCATCTATTCCTTTTAATTTTAATAAAACTAAGTTTTTATGATATTTCACTTCTTCTATTTCTTTTTCCTCTAGTTTTTTATTCTTTTCGATGTATATTGTTTTTAAATCATTAAATCTTGTAATGTTATCAGTAAATGGTACGACTTTAAAAAAGCCTTTTATTCCATATGAATTTACTATTTGACCTATTTCTAATAAGTTTTGCATGTTTGCTCCTTATTAATCTACGAATTCAATTGTAACTTTCTTTTGTTCTTTGCTTCCTACTGCTTTGAAAATAGTTCTTATTGCTTTTGCAATTCTTCCTTCTTTTCCAATTACTCTGCCCATATCTTCGTGTGCGACTTTTACTTCAAATACTACATTTTTGTCCTCTTCTTTTTGGTTTATTTGTATTTGAGATTTGTCGTCTACTAAGCTTTCAATAATTGTTTGTAAAATGTCTTTCATAATCTTAGTCCTCCACTTATGCTTTTTCTATTAAAGTTTTAACAGAATCTGTTGGTTTTGCACCATTTTTTATCCAAGTAGCGCATTTTTCTTTGTCTAAAGAAATTACAGCTGGTTCTTGCATAGGATCATAAGTTCCGATTTGTTCTATTATTTTGCCATCTCTTGGGCTTCTTGAGTCAGCAACAAATAAATAATAAAAAGGAGCTTTTTTCTTTCCTACTCTTTTTAATCTGATTTTTACCATTTTTTATTCACCTCCTGCAAATTGATTATATTTAAAAGTTAATAACTAAATCTTAAGGTTCTTTAAGTCATTCATGTTTAAGTTTTTAAGTGCATTTTTCATTCCACCTTTTTTATTATTCATTTGTTTCATCATTTTTTGTGTCATTTCAAAAGATTTCATGAATTTGTTTACATCTTGCACTGTTGTTCCTGAACCTTTTGCTATTCTTTGTCTTCGGCTTCCATTTAAGATTTTTGGATTTCTTTTTTCTTTTTTAGTCATCGAACAAATTATAGCTTCTATCTTAACGAATTCTTTATCATCTACTTTTATATCTCCAAGTTTATTCATCCCTGGTAACATTTTAAGTATTGATGAAAATGAACCCATTTTCTTTATCTGCCTTAATTGTGTTAAATAATCGTCTAAATCGAATTCTTGCTTTTTTAATTTTTTCTCAAGTTCGATTGCTTCTTGTTCATCAAAAGCTTCCTCGGCTTTTTCAATTATTGAAAGTACATCTCCCATTCCTAAAATTCTTGTTGCCATTCTGTCTGGGTGAAATACTTCTATATCACTTAGTTTTTCTCCTGTTGCTGCAAATTTTATTGGTCTACCTGTAACTTTTTTTACTGAAAGTGCGGCTCCACCACGTGTATCGCCATCAAGCTTTGTTAATATTACTCCATCTACTCCAAGCTTTTCATTAAAGCTTTGTGCAACATTTACAGCATCTTGACCTGTCATACTATCTACTACGAGTAGTATCTCATGTGGTTTTACACTTTGCTTTATGTTTTGAAGTTCTTTCATTAATTCTTCATCAATATGTAACCTTCCTGCAGTATCAAGTATCACTACATCATTTAATTTTGACATTGCAACATTCATTGCTTGTTTTGCAATATGTACAACATCTTTTGATGTCTCATTTGCAAACACTGGAATATTTAATGAATTTCCAACTACTTGTAATTGTTTTATTGCTGCTGGTCTATACACATCGCATGCAACAAGTAAAGGTTTCTTTCCTTGTTTTCTAAGTAAATTTGCAAGTTTTCCTGCTGTTGTTGTTTTACCTGAACCTTGAAGTCCAACAAGCATTATTATTGTTGGTGGGTTTGGTGTAAAATTTATACGACTTTCTACTCCTCCAAGCAATTCTACAAGTTCATCTTTTACAATTTTTACAACTTGTTGTCCTGGAGTAAGGGACGCAAGTACATTTTGACCAAGGGCTTTTTTCTCTATGTCTGATATAAATTCTTTTACTATTTTATAGTTTACATCTGCCTCTAAAAGTGCAAGTTTAACTTCTCTTAAAATTTCTTTTAAATCACTTTCAGTTATTCTTGCTTTTCCTCTAAGCTTTTTTGTTATCCCTTGTAATCTTGCTGATAATCCTTCAAAAGCCATATGCTTTCATTCCTTTCTTAACTTAAACTAAACATTTAAGTTCTTTTGCAACGTTTTCTAAAATGTTTTCTATTTCTTCGTCTGTATATTTTGTTTGGATTGCTGATAATTCTGATAATATCTTTTGTATCTGCTTTTCTTGTTTTTGAACCTTTTTCATAATTCCTAGTTTTTCTTCTAATCCGAAAAAGTTTATTCTCTCCTTTCACAATACTATCTCTTACAGCTTGCCTTGTTATACCGACATCTTCTGAAATTTCAGCAAGTGATAAATTATCATTATAGTATAAGTCTAATATATCTTTTTGCTTTTCTGTTAACATCTCCCCGTATAAATCGAGGAGCATTCCTACTTTAACATTTTTTTCCATATTTTTATCCCTTACTTAATTTTTAATGTAATGCTATATTACTTTACACCATTTAAAGCTATTTGTCAAGTGTTTTAGAGATTTTTTTCTATTTTTTACAAGTTTTTTATATATTTCATTGACATTAACTTTAAAATACTATAAAATATTTTTGAATATTTAATTTAGTTTATATTTTTTAGATATATGGAGGTTCAAATGAAAAAAGTTTTAATATTTTCTATCATGTTTATTTTAGTTATAATGTTTGCTTCTAGTTTTGTTTATGCAACTGGTATAGATATGAATTTAACTACAAATGGTACAGTATCTGGCACAGAAACTGCTACAAATGATGTATCTAATACTAATACAGTTGGGGCAGACACTCAAGGAGAAGTCATAAATAGTGGAGATACTTCTACTCAAACAACTACACCAACTCCTGATACAACCGTTTCAGTTGGTTCATCTGCTGCTTTAAGCGAACCTAGTATGACATTATCAAACATCTTAAATATTATTTTAATTGTACTTGGAATTTTATTAGTATTATTTGCAATAGCCATTTTAATACGTATGCGTTAAAATATTTTTTTAAATTTTTAAACACTGAATTGGAATTTTATTCTAATTTAGTGTTTTTTTGTATGGATATTTTTATTTCTTTTATACAAAATATATAGTTAGAAAAGCTTTGCTTAATTATATTTTTATGAGGAGGAATAGAAATGTTAAAAAAATCTTTGATAATATTATTCGCATTTTGTATTGTTTTATTTACATCTAGTATTTGTTTTGCTTCAAATATGATGCAGGATATGCAAACAGGTTTAGATAACATCGGTAATGGTATGGAAAATGCCGTAAATGGTGCAAAAGATGCTGCTGGAAATGCCAAAAATGGTATGGAAAACATGATGAGAGATATGGAAGGCGGAATCCAAGGTGCGATGGATAATGCAAAAGAAGATATGACAAATTTGGGAGCGACAGAAACAACAAATGATAATTCTGGATATACAGCAGGAAGAACTTCTGAAACAAGAGCAATTTCTGATACAAGCGCAATGGCATCTACTGGAGCAAATAGTTCCTTTGTTTGGATAGTTCTTGCTATCGCAGCTACAATAATTGTTGCTTTAGTTTGGTATTATGGCACTCAAACAGAAAAAAGAAATAATAACTAACTTAAGTTTTCTAAATCGAAAGCTTAAAGGCTTGGGGAAAACTTATAGTACCCCAAGCCTTATTTTTTTGTAGTGTTCTAATTCGCACTTTTTAAAATCACAATATTAACTTTATTTTATTATAGATGTAGGATCTTGATATTCTCCGTTTTTTAATAATTCAAAATGTAAATGAGGTTCGTCTAATATTTCAAAAGAGCCTGTGTCTCCTACTGTTCCTATAGTTTGCCCTTTAGTTACTTTTTCTCCTATTGTAACAAATTCTGCTGTTAAAAGATTTGCATATCTTGTTTCATATCCTCCAGAATGTTCAATGATTACCGTTATTCCATATCTTGGATCATTTTTTATTGCTGTTACTGTTCCTTCTTCTGCTGCTTTTACAACGGTTGTTTTTTCTGCCTTGATATCTATTCCTGTGTGTGTTACCCATTCTTTTAATGTTTCTGAATATACAAGTTTATCTACTGCATATTCTTTTTGTACTTCGCCTTCGACTGGCATACTAAATGAAAGTTCTTTTACTTCTTCCTTTTTTTCTTCTACTTTTTCACTTGTTTCTTTTGCTTTGGTCGTTTCGTTGCTATTTTCTTTTTTTGCTTCTTCCTGTTTCTTTTCTTTTTCATTATCTGCTTTTTCTTGCGCAGCTGTTTCTTTTACTTCTTCATTTTCTGCTGTTGTTTCTTCTATTTCATTTGTCATTTCTTCTACTGTTTTACCTAAATTTGCACTCGCTTCTTGTAAATTATTTTCATATTCTCTACTTTCTTCTTTTAATCCTATTTCTTGTGTTTCTAAATCTGAATATAGCTTATCTAAACTATTATTATAAATCATTACTGTTACGAAAAATGCAATTAATCCTAATGCTAAAATTATCCCCGCTACATATAATGTCTTTTTTAAACTAAACCCGTTTTCCTCTCCTTCTGCAATTCTCCTTCTTCTATCTTTTCTTCTCATATTTAAAGCATTCCCTCCTTGTAATTTAACTATTTAATATAATTATTGCCAATGTTTGGAGATTTATACAATATTTAATTAAGTTTTGTGATTTCTATTCCTGTATAAAAATGTTTCAATATGTCTTGATATTTATATCCCTGCTTTGCTAACGAATCTGCACCTGTTTGACTCATACCTACTCCATGTCCATTTCCAACAACACTAAATTTATAATTTTCTCCTTCTTTTTCGATTTTAAAATTTGTAGATTTTAACCCTAATATTGTTCTTGCTTCTACTCCGTGCAATTTCTTTGTTTCCGAATTTTACAGTTTTAACTCTTCCACTTTCTGTATAATTTATTATTTTTATACTTTCATTATTTGAAAAATCGATTTCAATGTCTGCATATTTTTCTTTTAATTTACTTAATAACTCGTCTTTTGTCAGCACAATTTCCGAGCTATATTGAGTATATGCGTCTTCTCCTGATGTTTCGACAGATTGGAGATATGGATAATTGCTTCCTCCCCATACATTTGTTGCTGTTTCAGTTGTTCCTCCACTATTTGAATGAAAAAATGCATTTATTATTTGTCCTTCATATGTTGCAACCTCTCCGTACAGTTGCATTTACTGCTTCTACTATTTTATTCCATTTGTCTACTCCGATTTTCTCCCCATTTCGCTATCCTATCTTCTTTAGAAATCCATGCTTGGCAACAAGTTGAATCTGCACATATATCTGCGTTTTCATGCTTAGAGCCGATGAATTATTCTGTATATAGTGTAACTTCTTGCTGCGACTGTCTGTGCCTTTATTGCCTCTATCTCATAATCTGCTGGTATTTCTGCTGAAACAACTTCTGCTATATAATCATCTAAATTAATTTCTTCTATACTCCCATCTTTATGCAACAACCTTATTTTTTCAAAATCTGTATATGAATATTTTTCTATATCTAACAACACTTTTGGTTCTTCCTTTTCTTCTGAAAATACTTCTTCTATTTCAAATTTTGCTGTAAAAAATATAGGTATAAGAAAGCATATACCTATTACTCCTATAATATATATTATAATTTTCTTCATACTGCCTCCAAATTCATTCTCATTTTATTTAATATGCTTTTTTCTATTCTTGATACTTGAACTTGTGATATGCCTAAAATTTTCCCAACTTGCGCTTGAGTCTGATTTTTATAAAATCTTAGTATTATAATTTGTCTTTCTTTAGGTTCTAAATTTTCTATTAACTGATTTATTGTTAATTTATTTATAATACTATTCTCCTCATTTTCAACCGCTGGGAACTTATCTATAATTTTGGTTGATTTATCGTCATTTTTTCCTTCTTCTTTATAAATTGATTCGACTGGTGTTTTTGCTTCTAATGCCACTATTATTTCTTCTTTGCTTACTTTTAATGTTTTTTCTAATTCTTTTAAACTTATATTTTCTCCCGTTTTCCTCAAATGTTCTTCTTCTAGTTTACTAATTTTCATATTTAATTCTTTTATACTTCTACTTATTTTAATAATTCCGTCATCTCGTATAAATTTTTTTATTTCTCCTAATATGTATGGTACTGCATATGTAGATAATTTTACATCATAATTTGTATCAAATCTTTTGATTGCTTTAATAAATCCCATTGAAGCTATTTGATATAAATCCTCTATTTCGACTCCTCTTGATGTAAATCTTTTTACTATGCTCCAAATAAGCCCGCTTATTGCCTTCAATAAGCTCTGTCATTGCCTCTTCGCTTCCATTTTTTGCTTTTTTTATATTTTCAATGTTATTCTCATACATCTTGGACTTTTCTCCTTTAGATATTTTCTTTTATTGTTTTTGTCATTGTTACTTTAGTTCCAAGTCCAAGTATTGATTCGATTTTTAATTCATCCATAAAACTTTCCATTATTGTGAAACCCATTCCAGATCTTTCTAAATCTGCTTTTGTTGTATATAATGGTTCTTTGGCAATATCTATATTTTCTATTCCTTTGCCTGTATCTGCAATTTCTACCGTTATTTTTCTGCCTTCTAACTTACAATTTATTTTTATTATTCCTTCTCCATTTTCATACCCATGTATTATGCAGTTTGTAACCGCCTCCGAAACTGCCGTTTTTATATCTGCTATTTCCTCAATTGTTGGATCTAATTGTGATGCAAATGCTGCAACTGTTATCCTTGCAAATGCTTCATTGCAAGATTTACTTAATATTTCTAAATTCATTTCATTATCATATTTACTTTTCATAACACCCTCACTTTAACTTATTTTTATAATTTTTGGTATTCCGCTCATTTCAAAAATCTTCCTTATATTTGGTTTTACATTTATCATTTCAATGCTTCCACCTAGCATTTTCACTATTTTATACCTACCGAATGAGCATGCCTATCCCCGCACTGTCCATGAAAGTAACCTTATTAAAATCAAATATAACTCTTTTCGGAACATATCTTTCAATCTCATTATCTGCTTGCCTCCTTATTTTTTCTGACCAATGGTGGTCTATTTCTTCTGTAATTTCAAAGCAAAGTAGCTTGTCCTTTTCATCGTAATTTATTTTCATACTATGCCTCCTTTTGCATTTTCTAAATTATATATCATTTGGAAAAATTTTCCAATAGCAAAACTTAGGAAGTTTTGACGATTTATAGGTTTCGTTCGACATAAAAACACAAAAAAAGCTTAGGATTTTTCCAAGCTTTTTCATTGTACTTTTAATATACTAATTCTAATACTATTTTTTGATTTGCTTGTCATTTGGAGCAAGCTTGAAAAAAGCTCGAGATTTCTCCCGAGCCTTGTGTATATTAATGAAATACAAAGTCCTATTTTAGTGTAAGTGAATATCCGTCATTTTCTGCACCTGTGCCTGTGAGCCCAACGTTTACTTTGGTTAAATCGATTTCGACGATTGGACGGATGGCTTTTTTCTCCTGATTTCCAGGTGTTCCCACTCCCGAGCTATAAAGTGTGACAGCAGTTAACTCATTTTTATTTATATTAAAGATGTCAAAATTAATATAATTTTCCATATAATCAATTGTTGTACAACGTGAAGCAAGCCAAGTTTCTTGCATCAAACTAAATAAATTTGCATATGTTTGATTTTTCATTGTACTTGTTGATATTGTGAATGTATAATATGTGTATTTCCCTGTGAGTGAACTGGGAGTTGTTATTCCATGTATATACTC
>CALXJN010000044.1 GCA_944388635.1 uncultured Clostridia bacterium | reverse complement strand
TTATCTTCACTTATGGTTGTAAGTATAAATGTCTTTCAACTTGATGATATTGTTTTACTTTCTACATGTGATTTGTATAACTCTTTGCTTCCTATTAAAAAATATTGATGCTTAGTTCCTGTACTGATTGTTCCTCCTCCATAAACAATTGGATCATCCCAAGTCGGATCTACTGCATACCATTGCCCATTTAGCTTCACATAATTCCACATATGTTCTTCTGTTTCATTGCTTGAATTAGTTGCAGTTCCTGTAACTAAGATATTTGTTACTCCTAAATTATCTAACATATATTTATATGCTCTTGCATATCCTTCACAAACGACTTTTTTCTCCATAAAAGTTCCATATACATTTCCTTTGTTATAGCTAGAATCATCATAACTTATGTTTTCTATTAACCAATCATGTGTAGTTCTTATCTTATTATAGTCATCTCCATTTGCCATTCTGCATACACTGTCTTTAGCAGCTTCTATGCTATTTATCGCTTTTTCTACTTGACTTTGTGATGTAAAACCGCTTGAAAAATATGCATTATTTCCACCTGTGTCTATGTATAGATTATATGTTGTTCCGAATAAAGTTGTTGTTGTTTCTATGTTTAGATACATTTTAGAAAAATCTATATAAAATAAATTAGGTACATCTAAGTTAATTGCGTTTACAGCATCATCATAATAATTTTTTAATTTAGACTGTCCATTACTTTGGTCTAACAATTCTGAAAAATCTCCATTAATGTTTATTACATAACTTCCATATTTTAAATTTCCTAGATTATTTACTATTGCATCATAAATCATTTTTGAATAATTATCTAGTTGACTGTAGTAGTATTTATTATTATATTGATATGTGCTTATTTTTTCTGTACTTTGTGCACTGTTGTTACTTTCAGTTGTAGGAATTACTACTGTTTGAACTTCTTCCTCTTCTTGTTCTCCTTCTACAATATTTGGTACATCATTTTCTATATCTGTATTTATATCATTTACAACAATTTCTTGAACACTCTCATTTTCCTTTGTTGGTAATATACTTCCTCCTGACACTTTATATGCATAAAGTCCTCCTAAGACAACTATTATAAATAAAATAAATATTATTGCGCCATTCGATGATTTGCCTCTCATTTTTTCTCCCCTTTTTTCTCTAAATCTACCTCAAAATAGAATTCTACACCATTTTCTTTATTTTCTACACCATATTTATTATGTGTATTCTGCATTATTGCTCTAACTAGTGATAATCCTATTCCTGTTCCTCCACTTTCTCTGTTTCTTGATGTATCCACCTTATAAAATCTGTTCCAAATTCTATTTAAGTTCTCCTCTTCTATGTTTTCTCCAGTATTAAACACCTTAACTCTAAGCTTTGCGTCTTCTTTTTGATAACTTATAATTATCTCTTTTTTCCCTTCTACTTCTGCTACATTTTTAAGTGCATTTGTAAAATAGTTATTTACAACTTGTTCAATATAAAATTCATCTGCAATTATATAATAAGGTTCATTATCAAAATGAATTGTTATATTCTTTTCTTCTAATAACTTTTTATTTTTTCTAATTAATTCTCCTATTAATTCACTTATATTAAATCTGGTTAAATTAAATGTCATTTTACCATATTCTAGCTTCATAAGTTCAAGTAATTTTTTAACTAATATATCCATTTTGTTTGATTCATCAAGAATTACTTCTGCATAAAACTTTCTGCTTTCTTCATCTTCTGTTACGTTTTCAACCAAGCCTTCTGCATATCCTTGTATTAACGCAATTGGTGTTTTTAATTCATGTGATACATCAGATATAAATTGTTTCCTCATTTCATCTGTTTTTGATTTTTCTTCTATATCTTTTTCAAGCTCTATATTTGACATTCTTAATTGAGTTATCGTTTTTTCCAATGTTTCTGACATTGTATTTATATTTTTGCCAAGATTATTTAATTCGTCATCTGAATCATTTACCTCATATTTGTGGCTAAAGTCTAGTTCTGATATTCTTTTTGTAATTTCATTTAATTTTTCTATTGGTGATGTGAATTTTTTTGATATCATTGACACTAAAATTCCACTTATTGCAATTGTAAAAAATCCTATTAACATTAAAAATCTATTTGAAATATCTACACTCTCTTGTATAGATATTATTGCAACTCTTATGTATAATTGATATCCATTGTCTAATTTTGCTGAAAGTAAGACAAATGATAATTCTGTTTTACTGTCATAAGTTCTTTTTATTTTAACATTATCATTACTATATAACAAATTATCATTTATATCTCTTCCGTCAAACTCGTCTGTCAAAGATGAAATAAAATCTCTGCTTGTTGCATATATACTATTGTCTGTTTTTATTAATATATCAAAGTTATTACTAAGTGCAAGCTTCTCTAGTTCAATTTCTATATCTTTACTACTACTTGTTCCATTATAATATGAATTTATTAATCTATATGCTGACATAAGTTCTACTTGTTTTGAATACATATAATAACTTTCTAATACTATGCTATTTACCAAGATTAGAAATAATATTATTATAGCAATTGTTATACATAGCGTGATAAATAATTTGGTTCTTATAGTATCAAATCTATTTTTAATTCTATTTTTTTCATCTTTTCTATTTGATTTCAAATTTATATCCTATTCCTCTCATTGTTTTTATATATTTTCCCTTTTTGCCTAATTTGTGTCTAATCTTTTTTACATGGCTATCAATTGTTCTAGAGTCTCCATAATAATCATAATTCCATACATTATTTAATATTTTATCCCTAGAAAGTGCAATTCCTATATTATCTACCATATACTTTAAAAGTTCATATTCTCTTAGGCTCATCTCCACTACTTTTCCGTCAACTTTTACACTTCTTCCGTCTTCATCTATTTCAATTCCGCCATAATCTGAAACTTTATTTTGATTTTGACTTGTCCTTTTTAAAATCGCTTCTACTCTCGCAACTAATATTTTAGGACTAAATGGTTTTGCAATATATTCATCTACTCCTAATTCAAAGCCAAATAATTCGTCTTGTTCTTCTCCTCTTGCTGTAAGCATTATTATTGGAACTTTTGAATTCTGCCTTATCTGTCTTAATACAGACCACCCGTCAAGTTTTGGCATCATTACATCTAATAGGATTAAGTCTATTGTTTCTTGCTTTTCTTCAAATATTTCTAGTGCTTCTTCTCCATCTTTTGCTTCTATTACTTCATAATCCTTTTTTACTAAGAAATCCTTTAAAAGTTTTCTTATTCTTTGTTCATCATCTACAACAAGTATTGTGGCATTCATTAAACTCATCCTTTCTCAATGCATAAATCGGGTTGGAAAAAAATTGTGATTTTATCTAGGAAAATGCAATTATTTTTCAACCTTTTAGCTTCGAAATATATAATTATATTATATATTATAATTTACGTTTGTGTCTATATTGTGAATAAAATTTATATTTCTACTAAAATTATGTCATCTCCTATACATTTTATATTTTTCCATGGAATTACAATATCATTATTGTTTGAAAATATACTTAGCCTGCTATTATTACCCGGTACGATGATTGATGTTATTATTCCTGATTCTAAATCTGCTGTTACATCTTGCACAAATCCGTAGCCTTCTTCCATCAGTTATATTTATTACTTCTTTATGTTTGAAATCGAGTCCTTTTCCTCCCATGCAAATCCCCCCTCTATAGATTAATCTAAATAAAATTTGTTATTTTTAAGCCCCATACATATTATATGCATGGGGTTAGTTGTACTATTTATAATTTTTCTTTATTCTCTGTATTGCTGTTTTTTCTAGTCGCGAGACTTGTGCTTGTGAAATTCCAATTTCATCTGCCACTTCCATTTGCGTTCTTCCGTCAAAAAATCTTTTAGTTATTATCACTTTTTCTCTTTGTGTCAATTTTTTCATAGCTTCTGCTAAACTTAAATTTTCTGCCCATTTTTCATCAGTATTCTTATTATCACTTACTTGATCCATTATAAATATATTTTCCGCTCCGTCTTTATACACAGGTTCTTGTAGTGATATTGGATCTTGTATTGCATCAAAACTAAAAGCTATTTCTTCTCTTTCAATTCCAAGCTCTTTTGCAATTTTCTCAATGCTTGGTTCTTTTCCATTTTCTTTTGTCAACTTTTCTCTCATTTGTATTGCTTTATATGCTAAATCTCTAACTGACCTGCTTACTCTTATTGGATTATTATCTCTTAAATATCTTCTTACTTCTCCGAATTATCATTGGCACTGCATAGGTTGAAAATTGCACATTCAATGTTGTATCAAAATTATCTATTGCTTTTATTAAACCTATGCAACCTACTTGAAATAAATCGTCTGAACTTTCTCCTCTTCCGCCGAATCTTTGTATAACACTAAGAACTAACCTTAGATTTCCATTTATAAATTCTTCTCTTGCTTTTTCGTCTCCTTGTTTTATTTTAACAAATAGTTTGTTTTTTTCTTCATTTGATAGTACAGGTAGTTTTGATGTGTTTACTCCACATATTTCAACCTTTTTTATCAAATAAAAAACCTCCTTTTGGAATTATAATGTATTATTTTCATTATTTCCAAAAGGAGATTATATTATACTTTTTTAATTTTGTTTTAAATAAATTAGTGTTATTCCTTTATTAAAAGGTATTACTTTTTTCTCTATTTTTTTATGTTTAAATTCTTTTCTTACCATATTTAATATAACTTGTCCTTGTCTATATCCATGTATCACAACTATTTCCTTTATTTTTGGTTCTGCTGTATCTATTGCTCTTTCTAAATAAAATCTTGCTTCCTCTTTTTCCATGTCATGTAAATCTACTGTTATTCTTTCTTCATCTGTTATAAACATATCCTCATACATTTTATTTCTATTTATACCTATATCCTCTCTAAATGATATTTTATTATATAAAATTTTTTATTTTTTGTAAATAAATAAGACTGAACTTTAAGTTTTTTCTAAAGTTCAGTCTTATTTTATTCTATATTTTTTAGTTCTATTCTTGCTCCTAATGCTTTTAGTTTT
>CALXJN010000043.1 GCA_944388635.1 uncultured Clostridia bacterium | reverse complement strand
GATATACCACCATTTTTTATTTCTATATTTATATTTTTTGCACCTGCATCAATAGAATTTTCAACCATTTCCTTTATTACAGATGATGGTCTTTCTATAACTTCTCCTGCTGCAATTTTATTTATTGTTAATTCATCAAGTACTACAATATTTCCCACTATAAATAGCCTCCCTTTATTTTTAGTTAGCTTTTGGTCTTTTAACTTTAATTATCTATTTGAAATTTTATCATTTTTACCTTTTTTTGTAAACTAAATTTAAAGAATTTTTGAATATATTTTTAATGAAATTGCCATTTGGGACGTTTCTAATTTACAGTATTAATATTATTAATAAAATTCAAATAAAAAGCACTTCAAAAAATGAAGTGCTTTTTATTTGTTATTTTAATAATTCTATATCATGATTTTCCATACTTTTTTGTACGTCTATTACTCTTTGATTTGCTGAACCTTTCCACTTTAAAGTTGGATCATGTAATTCGTCGTTATATGTACCGTCTACCAATACATCTACATATTTTAATACATCTTTATTTTGCAAATCCTCAAATTTAAATCCTGACCATGCCCACACATTTTTATTTGGAAATTTTTCTTTAAATTCTTTTGCAAGTTTTGTTGTTCCTTCTATATTTGTAGGTGCCATTGGTTCTCCACCTAGTATTGATAGTCCTTTTATTTCATCTTTATCGCACAAGTTTAGTACTTTGTCAATTGTCTCTTCTGTAAATTCTTGTCCTCCTTCAAAATCCCATGTTTCTTTATTAAAACAGTTCTTGCAATGGAATGGGCAGCCTTGCATAAATATTGAAACTCTTACTCCCGGTCCATTTGAAATGTCCATTTTTCTAATTAAGTTGTATCTCATATCCTTATCTCCCTAGTTAATTTATTTTTTATCTTCAAATTGTTAGAAAATTGTACTTTTTGGCTATGCTGAGGCTGTTAAGGCTATGCCTGTTGCGCCTTCATGCACAAATCCGGATTTTCTTTCTAATGTCAATGCACAATTATTTAGCAGTTTTGTTGTCAATATGAAGAACTCTTTCTTTAATCTCTTGTGTTCTTCCTTTATTCCAGAAATTAGTTCCAATATATCCACAAGTACGTCTTGCTACATTTAATGTATTATGGTCTCTATTTCCACAATTTGGGCAATACCATTCTAAATTATCGTCTATTAATATTTCTCCTGTGTATCCACATTTTTGGCAATAATCTGATTTTGTATTAAGTTCTGCATACATAATATTTTCATAAATAAATTGTATAACTTCTATTACAACATCAATATTTCCTTGTAAGTTTGGAGTTTCAATATATGAAATTGCTCCTCCTGGGCTTAATTTTTGGAATTCGCTTTCTAATTTTAGTTTTGAAAATGCGTCAATTTCTTCAAATACAGGAACATGATATGAATTTGTAATATATCCTCTATCTGTAATTCCTTTGATTGTTCCAAATCTTTCTTTTAAGCATCTTGCAAATTTGTATGTTGTAGATTCTATTGGTGTGCCATAAACTGAATAATCAATATCTTCTTCTGCTTTCCATTTTTTTGTTGCGTCATTTAAACGTTGCATTATTTTTAGTCCAAATTCTTCGCCTTCACCTTTGTCTGTATGGCTGTGTCCTGTCATAACTTTAACGCATTCATATAATCCAGCATATCCTAGTGAAATTGTTGAATATCCATGATGTAATAATTCATGAATTGATTCTCCTTTTTCAAGTCTTGCTAGCGCACCATGTTGCCAAAGTATAGGTGCCACATCACTTGTTACATTGCTTAATCTCTTGTGTCTTATTTGTAATGCTTTATGACATAGTTCTAGTCTTTCATCAAAGATTTTCCAGAATTCATCCATATCTCCGTCAGCAGATAGTGCAACATCTGGTAAATTTATTGTTACAACACCTTGGTTAAATCTTCCGTAATATTTTCCTTTGCCTTCTACATAATTTTTAGCTTTAGCTATATTTCCAAGGCTCATTGTTCTATCTGGTGTTAAGAATGATCTACATCCCATACATGGGTAGCAATCTCCTTCTCCCATTTCATTTTTCTTAAGTTCTTTCATTACCTTTTCTGAAATGTAATCTGGAACCATTCTTTTAGCTGTACATTCTGCTGCAAGCTTTGTTAAATACCAATATTTACTATCTTCTCTAATGTTATCTTCTTCAAGAACATATAAAAGTTTTGGAAATGCTGGAGTTATATATACTCCTTTTTCATTTTTGAAGCCCACTATTCTTTGCTTTAGGAATTCTTCGATTATCATTGCAAGTTCATCTTTGTATTCATCTGTTTCTCCTAAATACATATTTACAGATAAAAATGGTGCTTGACCATTTGTATTTGTCATAGAATTTACTTGATAATTGAATGTTTGAACTCCGTCTTCTACTTCTTTTCTTGTGTCATCCATAGCATTTTTTTCGCATTCTTCTTTGCTTAAATTTCTTGACTTATATTTCTTTAAATATTTTTCATAACTTAATCTTACAAATGGTGCCAAATGAGTAAGTGATACTGTTGCTCCTCCATAGCTAGAAGATGTAACAGCTAAAATTATTTGTGTTGCAATTGTTGCTGCTGTTATAAATCTATGAGGCTTTTCTATCATTACTCCATTTATAACTGTTCCGTTTTGTAACATATCATCTAGGTTTATTAGTTCGCAGTTATGTAATGCGTTTTGTGCAAAATAATCTGCATCATGGAAATGTATTATTCCTTTGTCATGTGCTTCGACTATTTCTTCTGGAAGTAAAAATCTTCTTGTGATATCTGTACTTGTTATTCCTGCTAAATAATCTCTTTGAGTTGTTACAACTTCTGCATTTTTATTTGAGTTTTCGCTATTCCAGTATTCATTCTCTCCTTCAATTAACTCTTTAATTGATTTATCTGTTGTATTTGCTTTTCTTACCAATTCTCTTGTGTATCTGTACGTAATATACTTTTTAGCTAATTGATATTTGTCAAATTCCATTAATTTTTGTTCAATTATATCTTGTATATCTTCTACAAGAATTCTTTTCTTATTTAGGTCCTCAATATATTTTATAATTTCTTTTATTTCTTCTTTAGATATTTTTTCTTTTCCTCTTACTTCTTCATTTGCTTTTCCTATTGCTACTCTAATCTTTTCTGGATCGTAATCTACGATATGTCCATCCCTTTTTACAATTTTCATATCTTTCGTTCCTCCCTAAATTTTTTCTTATTATGTCGTAATCATATAAATAAGTTTGACTTTTTACAAGTTGCACTTGCAACTTTTTATTTTTTTTGATAAAATGCATTTAAAGCTTGAATTTATCTAATTTTCAAGTTTATATGGAGGTTAATATGAAAAGTCCATTTGACAATTTGTCTAAGTTGCAAATTAATAAACTCTTTGATTTACTTGAGGTTCACAAGTATAGTTTTAAAAAAAATGAAGAAATTTTATCTACAATAAAAAATAAAAATATTATATGTATTATCCTTGAAGGTTCTGCCCAAATATTATCTATAGAATTCAATGGAAATGAAATTCTGGTTGAAAATCTTATTAAAAATTCTGTATTTGGTACTAATATATCTATAATGGATTATGAAAATTGTGAAGTTATTGCAAAAACTGATACTGATATTTTAGTTATAGATTATAACAAATTGTTAGATAAGTCAAATATTACTCATTCTTATTTTAATATATTTTTTAGAAATTTGTTTGATATAACTAACGAAAAATTTAAAGAAACTAATAAAAGAATTAGAATATTAGAAAAAAAGCAAATTAGAGAAAAACTTTTGGAATATTTTGAAATTGAATATAGTAGTAACCCTTCTAAATCTATCCTTTTGCCCTTTTCTCTAAAAGAACTTGCCGACTATATAGGCGTAAATCGTTCTGCAATGTTTAGAGAACTTGGGCATTTGAAAGATGAAAAATTAATAGAAATAAACGGAAGAAAAATCACATTATTATATAAGCAGCCTTTGTTTAAATGATTTGCATTTTATGTTAATGTATGCTATAATTTTTATGTAATTTTATTTGAAAAGGGGTACTTTATGAATAAACCTACTGCTATAACAAATTTTCACTTACCTAGATGGTCTGAACTTCCAAATTTGGATTTATATTTAGACCAAACTGTAAATATTTTAGAAAAATATTTGAGAAATTATATTGGCAATAAGGATGAAACTATAATTACTAAAACTATGATTAATAATTATGTTAAACAAGGTTTGATTAAGCCACCTAAAAAGAAAAAATATAATAGAATACATATTGCAACCTTAATTGTAATATGTATGTTAAAACAAATATATAGTATAAATGATATTTCTGAATTAATCCAACTTGCAATTAAAACTGCAAAGATTAATACTGCTTATAATCAATTTTGCGAAGCTCTAGAAAGAGCTATTTCATATACGTTTGACGGTATTGAATATACTCTGCCAGAAGATTCTATCTTTGAGCAATCACTCCTTCAAAGCGTAGCTCAGTCTTTTGCAAGTAAACTATATGTAGAAAAGACTTTTTTGCATAAGTAGAAAGTATTGTAGTTTTGGACTTATTTAGACTACTTTTCCTATACAATGAAAAAAGGCAGGCTCTAGCCTACCTTAAAAACAGTTCTAAAACATAGCCCTTTTCATTAAACATTACTTGCAACTATGTTTATCTATTTTTACTTTATAGCACACTTGCTAAAGGACAACAGTTTGTTTCTACATTATTCTTACATGACCATTAGTACATATAACCTAAGTCTGTAGAAGCTACAAGAGGGCGCACCGCATAGCTATTGTTGTTCGTATCGCCGTCCGAATAATACAAGTTGTTGGCGTTCACATTACCGCCACTCACATTGAACATTCTGAAATTGAACCAACTGTTGTTGTAATTAACGCAGCGCGAAGCGAGCTCTATACAACCATGCCCTAGATTATTTTTATCACATTTCGTGTATTTTAGCAAGATGAATTTTCTACTATTATTTTTTCAACCTCTTCTTTTGAAATATTAACTATTTCTGATATAGTTTCAATATCCATGTTTTTCTTATACATATTAAGCACTATTTCTTTACGATTTTTTTCAATTCCTTGTTTTTCCCCTTGTTGTATACCTTGCTTAATTCCCTGATTAAATCCCTTTTGAATTCCTTCTTGCATACCTTTTTCTAACCCTGTTTTATAACCTTCTTCATTTCCTTCTTCTTTTCCAGCTTTTACCATTGATAATATGTCTCTTAGTTCTTTTTCTCTATATTCATATTTTTCTCTTAATTCTGGATCTGCTGTTATTCTTTCTAATTCTTCTCTTAACTCTTGTATATGCTTATCATTTTCACTTATTTTTGACATTTCATCTACCCCCTTAGACTTTAATGCTCTTA
>CALXJN010000042.1 GCA_944388635.1 uncultured Clostridia bacterium | reverse complement strand
AGGCTGTCATAATCAATAAATTTTGATATTATAATTCCTACTATTCCTCCTAGGACTAGTGGAATTAAGATTGACTTAATATAAATTTTTGCTTTATCCATATAACACCTCTTGCTTTTATTATATGTGATAAGCTACGTAATATGACTTTTATTAATATTTTTATTTCATCTCTAGTACTGCGACACACTCTACATGTCCGTGTATATGGGAACAAATCCACTGGTGCTATTTTATTTACATTATATTTTTCTTCTAATTTGCTTAAATCTCTTACAAGTGTTGCTGGGTTGCAACTTATATATACAATTTTCTTTGGTTTGATTTTTAGTAGGTTTCCTACTGTTGTTGTATCTAGTCCCTTTCTTGGCGGATCTACAAATACTACATTTGGTCTTATATTTTTGCCATATATAAGTGTATCTAATGTTTTTTCTACATCTCCTACCATAAATTCTATATTTTCTATTCCGTTTATTTTCGCATTTTCTTTTGCATCTTTTATTGCTTCTTCTACTATTTCTATTCCATATACTTTTTTTACATTTTTTGATGCGAAAATTCCTATTGTCCCAATTCCGCAATATAAATCAAATATAACATCGTCTTTGTTTAATTGTGCACCTTCTATTGCTAAATTGTATAATTTTTCTGTCTGTATTGGATTTACTTGATAAAATGAATTTGTTGAAATATTAAATATGTATTCCCCTAACCTATCTTGTATATATCCGCTTCCAAATATAACTACATTTTTCTTTCCGAGTATTACATTTGTATTTTTCGTATTTATATTTTTTATAATCGTTTTTATATTTGGAAATTTATTTTTTAATTTTTCTATTAATTCAGTTTCGTATGGTAATTTTTCATCATTTAATACAAATACACACATTACTTCATTTGTTTTCATTCCGTATTTTATTAAAATGTGTCTAAATAGACCTCTTCCTGTTTTTTCATCATATACACTTATTCTTGTTTCGTTTATAAAGTGTATTATATATTTTGCTATTTCTTGTGATATTTTTGTTTGAATTTTACATTCTTCAAATTCTATTATTTCATGTGTCCTATTTGCAAAAATTCCGTACTATGGCTTTTTTATTTTTATCTAATCCTACCGGATAAATTGCTTTGTTTCTATAAAAATATGGTTCTTCCATTCCTACGACTTCGTTTACTTCTATTTTTCTCTTTAGATTCTTATTTATTAAATTTTGTACAGCTTCTTTCTTTATTTCTAATGTTTTTTTGTATTCCATATGTCTTAGATTACAGCCACCACATCTTTTATAGCTTAAACAATCTGGCTTTTTTCTAAATTCTGATTCTTCTATAATTTCTAACACCTTTGCAAATGCATGTGAAGTTAATACCTTTAATATCAATATTTTTACCTTTTCACCTTTTATTGCATTTTGTACAAATATTGTATACCCTTCTATTTTTGCAACTCCTTCTCCTTCGAAGCCATTATCTAATATATCTACTATATATTCTTTATTCTTTTTTACTGGAATTTCCATTATTATTTTCTCCTCAAATTTATTTTTTCTATAATACCATAATTTAAGCCAATTTTCAACTTTCTTGAATTTTGATTTTCAAACAGTAACCATTTTTCAAAATTAGAATAGTATATTATCAAGAAATGTGTAGAGAGTTAGCAAACTTCTATACAATATTTATAGGGAGGTTTAAAAATGAGTAATTGTTGTTGCAATAACAATAATGGCGAAATTCTATGGTTCATTATTTTATTCCTACTACTTTTCTGTTGCGGCTGTGGTAACAGATGCTTATGTAACTAGCTATACTTAAGCTTTCTTTTGAAAGGAGGGAGAGAATATGCCAGAGACTAGAGGTTGTGGAGGATGCGGTTTCGGTGGCGATTGCTGCTGGATAATAATCCTATTCATATTAATAATTTGTTGTTGCGGTAATGGATTTGGTGGCAACGGCTGTGGATGCTAATATTAAATATTAGATATTAATAAAGGAGCATATTGAAAAGTTTGTATAAACTTTTCGATATGCTCTTTTATTATTGATAAAATCCGGTCATTCTAGATGCGTCCCAAACGACCGGATTTTCTTATGCTCTTCTATATCTGTACTCTTTCTTTGCCAAGTATTTCTTCAAACTGTTCTCTTGTATCTTTTATCATAAATATTGCACCACAAGGTTTATTTCCTTCTTCGTCTATAATTTCAACTTTCAAGTTATTTCTATCACCCATGAAAAATCTTATAGCTCCTCTTAACTTTTCCTTTGTTTCTTCGTCAACTCCTCTAATATCTAGCACTAGCTTTTTTTCTTTTCTCTCTTTTAGTTCTTCTATACTAATTGCCACAATTTTAGGTTCTTCGTCTTCTCTTAAGCTTAATCTTCCTGTAACTAATACTATATTTTCTTCTATTAAGCTACTGCTTGATTTATTATATGTATTTTCAAAGACTATTATTTCAGCTTGACCATATAAATCTTCAACTGTTATAAATGCCATAAGTGTATTATTTTTTGTATATTTTTTCTTTATGCTTGTTATTATTCCTGCGTATTTTACAATTTGTCCGTCTTTATATTCTAATGATTTTTCAGCTACTCCATTGTTTAAGTTTTCTGCTGCCTCTTTCATCTTTACTGTATCAATATTAGATTGACGAAGTATTTCTTCTTTTAATTTTTCTAGTGGATGTCCTGAAATATAGATTCCAAGCATTTCTTTTTCCATTGATAAAATTTCTTTATCAGTATATTCTGGATATTCATTAAATACATATTTATGCTTTTCACTTTCTTCTTTTGTGTCTCCTATATCAAACATACTAACTTGACCTGTATACTCTTTTTTTGCTGAGTCTTGTATTGTATCAATTATTCCTTCGAATGATTCTATAAGAGTTTTTCTTGTTTGCTCAAATTCGTCAAATACTCCTGCTTTTATTAAACTTTCTATGCATTTCTTATTAACTCCATATTCTTGTACTCTTTCGCAAAAATCTGTAAAACTTTTATATT
This sequence comes from uncultured Clostridia bacterium, assembly GCA_944388635.1. Taxonomy (GTDB): domain Bacteria; phylum Bacillota; class Clostridia; order TANB77; family CAG-508; genus JAAWPK01. The sequence goes on along the minus strand of CALXJN010000042.1, from coordinate 4,646 downwards.
CTCCGTTTTTTTCTCTTTCTGCTACAATACTGTCAACTACTGCTATTCCTACATTTTTAATGCTTCCAAGTCCAAATCTAATTTTCCCATTGTCTACCGTAAACCTTGTTTTGCTTTTATTTATATCTGGTTTTAAAATTTGAATATTCAAGTTTTTACATTCATCAATGTACATAGGAATTTTATCTAAATTACCTAAAAAGCTATTTAGTGTTGCTGCAAGTAATGCCTCTGGATAATATGCTTTTAAATATGCTGTTCTATATGATACAACTGCATAAGCTGCTGCATGTGATTTATTGAAAGCATATTTTGCAAATTCTGCCATTTCATCAAATATTCTATCTGCATCTTCTTCACTAATACCATTTCTGACACACCCTGGAATAACCACTTTTCCATTTTCATCTACTTCTCCATATATAAATGTTTTTCTCTCTTTTGCCATTACATCTAATTTTTTCTTACCCATTGCACGTCTAACAAGGTCTGCTCTACCTAAAGAGTAACCTGCTAGCTCTCTTACTATTTGCATTACTTGTTCTTGGTATATCATACAGCCATAAGTTACATTTAATATTGGTTTTAATGCTGGGTGTGTATATACTGCATGTTCTGGATTTAGCTTGTTTTGTATATATCTTGGAATTTGGTCCATTGGCCCAGGTCTATATAATGAAACTCCAGCGATTATATCTTCTAGGCTATCTGGTTTAAGTTCTTTCATGAACTTTGTCATCCCTGCACTTTCAAACTGGAATATTCCAACTGTTTTTCCTTCTGCCCATAATTTATATACTTTTGGATCTTTCATATCTTTGTCAAATTCTACGTCTATTCCTCTTGATTCTTTTACAATTTTCATTGCGTCTGAAATAACTGTCAGCGTTCTTAATCCTAAGAAGTCCATTTTAAGTAGTCCTAGTTCTTCGAGTGTTGTCATTATATATTGTGTTGATATGTTTCCGGTCTCTTACATATAAAGGTACATATGTGTCTACTGGTTCTTTTGTTATAACTATTCCGCATGCATGAGTTGATGCCTGCCTTGGCATTCCTTCAAGTGCCATAGATATATTTAAAATATTTCTAACTGTTTCATCATCTTCATAGAGCTCTCTTAATTCTCTATTTTGTTCCATTGCTTTTTTTATAGTTATATGTAGCTCATTTGGTATCATTTTAGCGAGTTTATCTGTTTGTGAATATGGATAATCCAAAACTCTTCCAACATCACGTATTACCATTCTTGCTGACATTGTTCCAAAAGTTATAATCTGTGAAACATGGTCATGTCCATATTTTCTTGATACATAGTCTATTACTTCTTCTCTTCTCTCATAGCAAAAATCTACGTCAAAATCTGGCATGCTTATTCTCTCTGGATTTAAAAACCTTTCAAATAGCAAATTATATTTTATTGGATCAATATCTGTTATTCCTATAGCATAAGCAACAATTGAGCCTGCTCCTGAACCACGTCCGTGGTCCTACTGGTATTCCTTGTGATTTTGCATAATTAATAAAGTCCCATACAATAAGGAAATAGTCCACATATCCCATTTTTTGTATAACAGATATTTCAAATTCCATTCTATCTAGTATTTCTTTTGTTGGATTTTCTCCATATCTATTTTTTATACCGTCTTCACATAGCTTCCTTAAATAATCATAATGTGTTTTATACTCTTTTGGTACTTCATAATTTGGAAGTATTGTGTGCCCAAATTCAAATTCCACATTACATTTATCTGCAATTTTTACCGTATTTTCTATCGCTTCTGGTAAATTTGAAAAATAGTCTGCCATTTCCTCTGGGCTTTTTATGTATAGTTCATCAGTTTCAAATTTCATTCTGTCTGGATCTGTTATTTTCTTACCTGTTTGTATACACAAAAGTACTTCATGGTTATATGCATCTTCTTTTTTTAAATAATGCGCATCATTTGTTGCAACTAATGGAATATTTAATTTGCGTGATATCTCTACTAATTTTTGATTTACTAAGACTTGTTCTTTTATGCCATTATTTTGAAGTTCTAAGTAATAATCATCTTTGAAAACATTTTTAAACCATTTTGCAATATTTTCAGCCTTTTCCATATTGCCTTCGAGTATTGCTCTATTTATACTTCCTGCTAAGCATGCACTAAGCGCAATCAAGCCTTCATGATATTTTTCTAGTACTTCTAAGTCTATTCTTGGTTTATAATAATAGCCTTCTGTAAAACCTATTGATACAAGCTTACTTAAGTTTTTATATCCTATATTATCTTTTGCAAGAAGTATTAAGTGATTATATTCTTTATCAGCCGGTCCGTCCTTATCAAACCTACTTCTAGGTGCTACATATACTTCACATCCTATTATTGGTTTTACCCCTTCTTTTTTACATGCTTTATAAAAGTCTATAACTCCATACATGACTCCATGGTCTGTTATTGCCATTGCTTTCATTCCAAGTTCTTTTGCTCTTACTGGTAAATCTTTTATTCTATTTGCTCCATCTAGTAAACTGAATTCGCTATGCACATGCAAATGTACAAAATCTGGCATAAAAGCACCTCCTATTCCTTCTTTAACTAAGTTAAGATTTAAGAAAATTACATAAACTAACTTTACTAAAAATCAGCCGTTTTGGAGTAATATTTTTAATTTTTGAAGTTTCGCGCAGTGAGGCTCCCCGAGTAGAAATGACCATAGGTGAGTGGCGAAGCCAGCAAGAAACAATAAAATTCAAAATATTACTCCAAAAAGTAGGCGGAAATAACGTGTCATTTTCTTAAATCTTAACAGGTAGCAAAAAGGAAAAACTATTTACATAGTCTCTCCTCTTTTACCTTTATTATTTTTCTGACTATTTATTTAGTCCTTTCATTCCTGGATAAATTGCAAGGTCTGCTAAGTCATGTTCGATATTTAATAATCTATTGTATTTTGCAACTCTATCTGTTCTACATGGAGCACCAGTTTTGATTTGACCTGCATTTGTTGCAACTGCTACATCTGCAAGCGTTGTATCTTCTGTTTCTCCGCTTCTGTGTGATACAACTGCTGTATATCCATTTTTCTTAGCAAGTTCAATTGCATCTAATGTTTCTGTAAGTGTTCCTATTTGATTTAATTTTATTAATATGCTATTTGCAACTCCTAAGTCTAATCCTTTTTGTAGTCTCTTTATATTTGTTACAAATAAATCATCTCCTACTAATTGAATTTTTTTGCCTAGTTTTTCTGTAAGTTTTTTCCAGCCTTCCCAGTCTTCTTCTGCAAGTCCGTCTTCAACTGAAACTATAGGATATTTTTCTGTTAATGAAACTATATAATCTATCATTTCATCAACTGATTTTAATTCTTCAGTTTTCCAGAAATAGTATGAACCTTCTTTTCCTATTTTTTTAGCTTCATCATACATTTCTGTACTTGCTACGTCTAGTGCAAGAACTACGTCTGTTCCTGGTTTATATCCAGCTTTTTCAATTGCTTCTACGATTAATTTTAGCGCTTCTTCATCACTTGAAAGGTTTGGTGCAAATCCACCTTCATCTCCTACTCCTGTTGATAAGCCTTTTGATTTTAGAACTGATTTTAATGTGTGATATATTTCAGCACTCATTCTCATACATTCTGTGAAACTCTTTGCTCCAACTGGCATTATCATAAATTCTTGAATGTTTACTGTATTATCTGCGTGTTTTCCACCATTTAAAATGTTCATCATTGGAACTGGCATTGTTTTTGCATTTACTCCACCGATGTAGTTGTATAATTCCATATCAAGTGAAGCTGCAGCTGCTTTTGCAACAGCAAGTGATACACCAAGTGTTGCATTTGCTCCTAATTTTCCTTTATTCTCTGTTCCGTCTAATTCTATTAATGCTTTATCTATACCTACTTGGTCATATACGTTCATTCCAACTAAAGCTTCAAATATTGTTGTATTAACATTTTCTACTGCTTTTTGAACTCCTTTTCCTAAGTATCTGCTTTTGTCTCCATCTCTTAATTCTACAGCTTCAAAACTTCCTGTTGATGCTCCTGAAGGAACCATTGCAACTCCTTTAAAATCTCCTGCTGTAGTTACTGTAACTTGAACTGTTGGATTTCCTCTTGAATCAAGTACCTCCAATGCTTCTACGTCTACGATTTCTAAGTAATCTTTCATGTGTCTTTACTTCCTTTCTTTGTTTTTTTATTTATATATAAGAAAACTTAAAAGTTTTCTTAAAATAACTATTTTACATTTAATATTTGACTTTTAGGAACATGATTTTTTTTGAATTCCATTTCTTCTATTTTTTCTTCTGTTACAAAATTCAAATTTTTTTCTATCTGCTTAACTGTTTTTAGTCCTTTTGCTACTTCTCTTTTATATAATGGTAGTTCAAAAACTTTTACAGGTTCCTTTTTTTCTTTTTCATATCTATCAATGATTTCTCTTTCTTGTCTGTTAAAGCTTTCATATGGCGTTTTTAAATATTTATATCCCCATATTAAATGTCTTGCTTTATTTTCGTCATCAGATACTCCTAATTCTTCATAACCATATTCAACTTTATATACTAGTTTTTCAATAGATATAGTCATGTTTGTCCATGGCTTTTCATGATTTTCCATACATTCTTTTCTTAAATCTTTTATTGACT